>JBAQYK010000319.1:0-2528 GCA_049299995.1 Candidatus Methanoperedens sp. | reverse complement strand
ACATAATGTTGTCAATTCTGAAAATCATAGTAGATGGGACAGCATTATAACATTTTAATGAAATTTTGTTTCCTTTTCTTGAGTTATCAATAGTTTCATTGACTTCTATTACATAGGATTTCAATTTCTCAAGAGGTATCTCTATAGTTTCTCCCCTTAAATCATTTTCTTGATAAGAACGAATTGATGATACTCGTGAATTTGGCTTGATTACCAAAAGGCGAACAGGAACACCATTGAGTGCTTTAGTTTTAACAATTTCACCATTATCTTCTCTGAAATGATCTAAACCAAGACCTAACACATCAATTTGTTTCTCTGCTTTTTTTAAAAGTTCTGAATATTCTTGACTTAGGTTTCTTCTCTGAAAAACATCGATAAGCCCCATTTTTCTAAAACGTAAATAATCCTTTTCAATATCTAAATGAGGATAAAGAAGATAAAATATAGCAACTATTCCGCTTGCTAAAAGACCAGCCCCTATATTTAGGATTAGCTGATCATTCGGAAAATATCCAAGCAAAATAATCCCCAAGAGTATGATTACTATATTTATTAAAATAATTATTTTTGTTTTATCCCTAAGAGCTATCCAATTCATTATTTTTATCCCCTTATCTGGTATCTTGTTAGTATTGTCAATAATATTCCACCTATAATTTAGCTCATTTTTTGATTATGTTGTAAGTACCAATAAATCTTGCTAATGATAGGATAAACTTCCATCTTATAAGACCTTCATATCCATAATATTTTATCCTTCCCGCGCCAATATAACAAAAACACCATTCTTTTCATGTCAGCAGATAAAATCATAATAAAAGGCGCCCGCGTCCACAACCTCAAGAACATCGACCTTGAGCTTCCAAGAAACAAGCTGGTTGTGATTACAGGACTTTCGGGTTCCGGCAAATCATCCCTTGCATTTGACACGTTATATGCGGAAGGACAAAGGCGGTATGTCGAGTCATTATCAGCGTATGCCAGGCAGTTCCTGGGACAGATGGACAAACCTGACGTGGAATATATCGAAGGTCTCTCGCCTGCCATCTCCATAGAACAGAAATCCACCAGCAAGAACCCCCGCTCCACAGTGGGCACAGTCACCGAGATATACGATTATTTGCGCCTGCTGTATGCGCGAACAGGCAGGCAGCACTGTCCCGACTGCGGCAGTGAAATCACACCGCAGACAGTTGAACAGATTGTGCAGAAGCTCATGGCGCTGCCTGAGGGCACAAAAATTCATGTAATGGCGCCACTTGCAAGGCAGAGAAAAGGTGAATACAAACAGATTTTCGATGACATGGCGCATTCCGGATTCAGCCGCGTCCGCGTGGACGGTAAGATGCACGAGCTGTCAGGGGAAATTGCCCTGAATAAGCAGCAGAAACATGATATTGATGTTGTTGTTGACAGGCTTATAATAAAAACAGGGATTGAAGAGCGGCTTGCGGACTCGGTAGCCACGGCGCTTAAGGAAGGAAAAGGCATTGCAGTGGTGGATGTGCTTGACAGCAAGGAACTTCTTTTCAGCGAGCATGCCGCATGTGTAAAATGCGGGATCAGTTTTGAGCAGCTTGAACCCAATATGTTCTCCTTTAACAGCCCGCGGGGCGCATGCCCGACCTGCCAGGGACTCGGGAATACGATGGAGTTTGACCCTGACCTGATAATCCCTGATAAGAAGAAATCAATCAGCGAAGGGGCTATTGAGCCGTGGGGATATGAGCACGGATATTACCGACAGATGCTCCAGTCCGTGGCAAAACATTATGGTTTTTCCCTCGATGCGCCCTTCTCTGAATTGAGCCCCGAGCATGTGCAGGTGATACTGCACGGGGGGAGTGAACAAATCCATTTCAGGTATGTGCCCCGCGACCGCGACGGGCTCTGGGAACACTGGAACAGCTTTGAAGGGATTATACCGCACCTTGCAAGAAAATACAGGGAATCGCAATCCGAAGAGTCAAGAGAGAATATCCAGCAGTACATGAGCATCAAGCCGTGTACCGTGTGCAACGGGGAACGCTTAAAACCTTCAAGCCTTGCAGTCACAGTCGGAGGTAAATCCATTATTGCCACAACCCGCCTGTCTGTGAAAAAGGCGCTGGAGTTCATTGAAGGCATCACTTTTAACGAAAAAGAAGCCATAATATCAAAGCCTATTATGAAAGAACTTCGGGCGCGCCTCGGCTTCCTTATGGATGTCGGGCTTGATTATCTCACGCTTGACAGGGCGGCAGGCACGCTTTCAGGGGGGGAAAGCCAGAGAATCCGCCTTGCCACACAGATAGGGTCAAGCCTTGTCGGGGTGCTTTACATCCTTGACGAGCCCAGTATAGGGCTTCACCAGCGTGATAACGGGAGGCTTATACACATGCTGATGCAGCTTCGTGACCTGGGAAATACCGTGATTGTTGTCGAGCATGATGAAGAGATGATTCGGAGCGCGGATTTTATCGTGGATATGGGACCCGGCGCAGGAGTGCATGGCGGCGAGGTCGTGGTGACAGGAAGCTTAGAGG
>JBAQYK010000318.1:0-11093 GCA_049299995.1 Candidatus Methanoperedens sp. | reverse complement strand
TGCTTCCCCTCGTGTTTCCCCTCTTGTTTCTTCTCTTTCTTTTCTTCTTTGGCAGCTTCTTTAGGTACTTCTTTCTTAGAAGCCTCTTTCTTGGGAGCCTCTTTTTTTGGGGCGTCCTTCTTTGTTTCTTTTACTTCTTTTGCTTCTTCTTTTTTAGCCATCTTATTCCTCCTGTGGCTTTAGCCCCGGAATTATCCGGCGCAGCCCTCACATGCGGGCAGGGCTAATAGTGGGGCATAGCATTTATATTTTATGCATGTTACATAGTGTATAGGTTTGTGCTACTAAAAAGTGAGGATAATGGATAAACCAAAAAATATTGAAGAATATAAAAAATGGTTAAAGGAACAACATAAAGTTGAGATTTCAGACCGAACACAAACTTATTACGATTCCGTCACAAGTAAAATTAAATTGGATTTTGAAAATTCAGAATTTTGGTCTCAACTAACGGAAAATTTGAAAGAATATAATGATGAATATCTTGTGGGAAGTGGATACCAACTGTTAATTCCAAAATTTACACCTGAGTTAATAACTAAATCCTTCGATTCATTCCTTCTTAAAACGTTCAGAAAAAATATAATAGAAAATAACAACTGGCCAGAATCACCTAAAAATGGATGGATACTTCCTACTAATTGGCATTTACGAATAAATGATAGCGTTAGGACATTAATAGTAGTTAAATATTTGGACGGTGTAGATTTTTTAATTAATAAAATAAAGTTTTTGTGCGAACAAAATAAATGTAATTGTAAGATTTTTCTGGAAGCTAGAGAAGAGGGTTATTATGCCGCACATCTGTATATTAATGAAAAATTTGAAATACCGAAAATTGATTGGAACACTGAGAAAATAGATGTCTCAATTGAAATTCAAATAACAACCCAATTGCAGGAAGTTATTCGAAAATTGTTACATAAATACTACGAAAACCGAAGGAAAAAAATAACAAAAGAAGATATAAAATGGCAATGGGACTATAAAGGAGATGAATTTACTGCAAATTATTTGGGGCATATTCTTCATTATGTCGAAGGTATGATTATGGAGATTAGAGATAAACAAAAGGAGGAAAAATTATGAAAGACGAATTTATAAAATATCTTAATACAATTGGCATCACAACTCAAGTGTTACATAACCGAATTGAGGAAATTTATGAAGTTTGTTCGGAGATGTGCCCTGATGAAATTGTTGACATTTTCGTCGATGAATATATCAAAGAGGATGGAAGCAGAGACTATGAGGATCTCAATTTTTTCTCTGACACATACCAGTGTGGAGCGAAACAATTCTTAACAAAAGACGACTATGGTATAGCTAGACTAAAGAAAAAAGTGTTATTATCTAAAATTCAGATGCAGAATTATGATTTTAAAAAAGCTACAGAAAAATCAAGGCTCTATCTGGAGGTTAAATTCGAGGGAGAGTTACTTGCATCTTTTAAAGCATCAAAAGAGAACTGTGATTTCCTTAGAGATATAATTCTCAAATACTACAAACCAAATTTTAAAGATTAAACCTCGAATTCAACTAAAGACCATTTGCTATTCTCAACTCAATGTTCCGCGTAATCCCAGCTATCGACCTCAAAAACAAAAAATGCGTCTCCTTAGTCCAGGGCATCCCCGGCACAGAGCGCGTGTCGCTTGACGACCCGCTGGGCATCGCGGCGCGCTGGGCAGCAGAAGGCGCAGGCATACTGCATCTCATCGACCTTGACGGCGCTATCGGGGGGCGGCGCTTAAACAGTTCCATAATCGAGGCAATAGTAAAAAAATCCAGGGTCGAAACACAGGTAGGCGGCGGCATACGGTCAAAAGATGATGCCGCGGGGCTTCTTGCTCTCGGCGTTGACAGGGTGATTCTCGGGACTGCTGCAATAAACAATCCCTCACTCGTAGCAGAGCTTGCCAGTGAATTCGGAAGCGAACGCATCGTGGTGGCGCTTGACTCAAAGAACGGCAGGGTAACAACGCACGGCTGGGCAAAGCAATCTGCTTTTACGGCAGTGGAGCTTGGAAAGAAGTTTGAGGAACTCGGCGCGGGGAGCATACTTTTCACCGATATCAATACAGAAGGGCTGCTCAAAGGAGTAAACCCCGCGCCTACGAAGGAACTTGCAGAGGCGCTAAATATCCCTGTGATAGCCTCAGGCGGCATAACCACGCTTTCGGACATAGAAATAATTAAAAAAACAGGAGCAAAAGGGATTGTAGTCGGGGCGGCGCTGTATGTTGGCAATTTCACGCTGCGCGAGGCGCTGGAGCTGGAAGAGAAATAACATTCAGTCCTGGTCTGATTTCGCAACCGTCTGCAGTCTCTTAACCCCATCGATTTCCTTGATAATCTCTACGACCTTCGCAGGCACAAACTGCTCCCATTTCCCGCCTTTGAGCATCCTCCGCCTGATTTCCGTTCCTGAGTAGCTGTTGCGTTTAAAAAGCGGCGACTGCTTGACCTCGATTCCGGCTTCGCTGAGCAATTCAATCACAAGCGGATTGTTGGTATAAGCTATTTCAAACGGCGGCACCATGGACTTGACATGGCTTACCCACAACGAGTTTCGCTGGATATCTTCAATAGGTATGACGTAATGCTTTAGATTAAATTCCGAAAGGGCGCTTGAGACCATGAGCACCCGCTCGCCTGCGGTGAAAGGATTCTCAATCTCATGGCTTTTCTGGGCGCTCCCGATGCCCACGATTATCTCATCAACTTCTCTGGCTATCTGCTTTAAAACCTGGTGATGCCCCAAGTGATACGGCTGGAATCTTCCGAGATAAAGCCCCCTGCTCATATTATTCTACTGGCTTGCCCTGCTTCACAGGGGTTTCAGGTTTTTTCGTTTTTTCTACTTTTTCGCCCTTTTGTTCCTTTTCCACAGGCTCCGGCGGTGGCGGCGGAATATTAGCAATCCTCTCGGCGCCCCACGGTCTTACAGGCGAGTCGCGGCTCCAAATCTCTTTCATGAACCCGCGCCAGTCCCACTTGTTGTGCTTGTGTTTCATGCCAGCCAGTTTCTTTACAATATCCAGTATTATGGGCTTGTCAGTCCACTCTATGTCACTGACTTTGTTGAGGTATTTTTCCCCGGTCGCGGTCCTGACAAATACGGTGCTCCATCCGTCATCCGAGCCGACCGAGCCTACGGATATGTCGGCATAATAAGAAGTATAATCCTGGCAGTAATGGCATCCTTTCCTGGCGAGCGGAGCTACGTCTTTTATAGGCACTTCCTTTTTTTCTTTATTTGTTTCAACAATGAAATTCCCTTTGTGGAAGTTCATCTTGGTAACATCCCGTATGTCAACGCCCATGATTTTCGGTATCATTTCGGAAATCATGACCTGTTCTGAGAAACTTTCCATGCAGATAAGACCTATTATCAATTCTATCCTGCCAAAATTTTCCCTGAACAGCTTTGCTCCATGCACCTGGCATGGGCATCCCACAAGCGCGATTTTCTTATATTTTTTAAGACCATGCTGGTACGTGTCAGCGTATGCGCGGTGCAAATCCCGCAGGCTTGCGACAACAGGCTGGTAGGTATATTTCGTCCCGGCAGCTTTTGTCACGTCCTCGGGGCTTGTGAACATAACCACTTTTGTTTCCCATTTATCGTTTCTCACAACTCCGAGCGCGCAGTCGATTTCTCCTTTTTCAAGCAATGATTTCAATATCTGCGACACCACTGCGCCGTCCTGACCTTTGAGCGTCTTGCTTTTCCCTGCTTTCATCGTTCTTACGTTGTTGAATTCATCTACCGGGAAACCGTCGAGGATGGGGCAGATTCGTTCGCACGCATAGCAATTTACGCATGGGTTAACCTCTGTATTGAAGGGATTGGCTCCCTGGAAAAGAACCTCTGTTTTTAACTCCATTTTATTGTAATTGTTCTTTTCTTTGGAGATGTCAACCGGTTCCCTCCGTACAACAGGCGCGTTCATCGGGCAGATGGCTTCGCATGTGCCGCAGGAACAGCAGTAGTTGTATTCCGCCACGTCTGCGATTTTCGGAAGCCCCACGTTTGGAGCCTGCATGCTTCCTAATCTTGTAAGCACGTTATGCTGGTCGCTTTTGAGTATGCCTTTCGATACAGGGACACTGGGGCTTTCCGAATTCGCAATCACTTTATTTTCCTCCGATTATCTCTTTTCCGATAAGCTTGATGGCGGTTTCCTTATCAGGACCAATCGGGGAGCCTGCAACAATCTGCGTTACGCCGATTTTCTTTAATGCTTCCACCTTTGCCTTGCAGTCAGCCGGTGTTCCGCAGATGGAGAACGCATTTATCATTGCGTCTGTGACGAGGTTGTTCAATCCCGGGAAATCTCCCTTGGCAATGGCGTCGCCGATTGTTTTCTTTGCTGCCACGTCGATGCCGTGCCTCTCCAGAACGGTATCAGGCGAGCCTGCAACAATGAACGCCACTACTACCTTGGCTGCGCCTTTTGCTTTCTCGGCATCCTTGTGGATGGAGAAACATGCATAAGCGCCGACGTCCACGCTCTTGGGGTCGCGCCCGGCGGCTTTTGCGCCTATCGCGATTTGTTTTATCGCAAATTCAAAGTCTTTGGGATGCGAAGCGTTTATGAGCACTCCGTCTGCGATTTTGCCTGCAAGTTCAAGCATCTTGGGACCCTGTGCGCCCATGTAGATGGGGATGTTCCCGGTCTTGAATGCAAGTTTTGCGCCGCCGACTTTTACGCGTTTCCCGTCCTGTGCGACCTTTTTACCTGAAAAGAATCCACGCAGAGCCGATATGCTCTCGTTGATAGTGGTCATGGGCTCAACCCATTCTATGCCCATGGCATCAAAGGTGGCTTTATCGCCGGGACCTATACCCAGGATGGCGCGTCCTCCGGATATCTCGTTAATCGCGCCGATGCTCTGGGCAGTGATTGCAACATTCCTTGTATAGGGATTCGTTACCCCTGTCCCAAGTTTTATCCTGTTTGTGTTCATCGCCAGTACAGCGAGAGTGGTGTACACGTCCCGATTGTTGTAGTGGTCTGTTATCCATACGTTGTCGAAGCCATTTTCTTCTGCTAACTTAGTGTAGTATGCTAATTTTAGAACCGGGTCTGCCGGCACAAATTCAATACCAAACATATTTATCCTCCTACGTTTAGGGTCAATCGTCTTTTCTTATTTAAAAGCATATTGGTTTTGTTCTGTGCCGGGTCTATGGCGTCAATAAAGCTTCTTTCTGGGACGTATTCTATAAAACCCCAAAAGTCAGGTTATTACTATCACTTTCAGATTTTTATTTGGTTGGTGATTGGATAAATTCCATCTATTAATAACGAAAATGCACAATTCGTGAGTTGGCAGCGTGAAAAGGAAAGGTTTTGTTGTGTTTGATAGGGAGGATTTTTGCGTTGAAGGGACGAAATAAATTTAAACTATGCCTACATATATAATATATAACGTATAAACTGATGAATGGGGAAAAACGTGCATTTATCATAAGGATAATGTAACTCACGACGTGAATAAAAGGATACGGGAGACTATACACATGGAAGTAGCGGAACCTGAGAAGGTGGTTCAGGATTTGACTGGCGCAGGAATGAACAGGAGACGCCATTGCTGCGGTATATCAATATTTGTATTCATTGCTCTGCTTCTTGTGAGCTTCGCATATCAGATGCATCCAGCCCTTGCAGCGCAGGAAGATAAAGAATACAAAACAGGCGTTCCTGCGAACTTCCCGCCCCAGTATCAGGTGGATGCAAAGACAGGCAAACCATACGGGTTTGCCATCGAGGTGATGGACGAGATCGCCCGCCGAAGCGGGATAAATGTCAGGTATGTTGTCTATCGCAACTTTTCTGATGTCTTGGCGGCTATGCAAAAGGGGGAGATCAGTCTAATACCTAATGTGGGCATCACTGAAGAGAGAAAGAAATACTCGGATTTCACAGCGCCAGTCGAAACCTCCGATATACATATTTTCGTGCGAAGCACCACCAACGGCATCAAAAATATCGATGACCTGACAGGGCTCAAAGTTGCGGTGGTCGCTGAAAACCAGGGATACTTTATCATGAAGGAGCGCGGCGGGGCGGAACTTCTGGTCTATAATTCCATGGAAGAGGCGCTCATGTCTCTTATTTCAGGGAATGCAGATGCAATGGTCTATCCTGAAGAGACGCTTTTACGCGTGGCGCGCCAGTCGGGTATTGAAGACCGCATCAAACCTGTCGGAGATAGGCTTGCTGAGATAAAGCGCGCCATCGGTGTAAGGAAAGGACAGCCCGAACTGTTTAATAAATTGGACGAAGCGGTGAAAGCCTTTATCCTGACGCCGGAGTACGAGGCGATGTATGCTAAATGGTACGGCAAGCCTGAACCGTACTGGAATACGGAGCGTGTACTGGCTGCCGTTGGGATTGCCATAGCCCTTGTAGCTGTCATATTTTTTATAATCCATTACTTTTCAGTTCTCCGCCTGAACAGGAAGCTGCGCGAGAGCGAAGAAAAGTACCGAAACCTGGTAGAACGGTCAAATGATGGCATTCTCATCATTCAGGATGGGTTGGTCAAGTTCGTCAATGTGCGCCTGGCGGAACTATGGGGCAGCAGTGTGGAGGAGTTGCTTGAAACTCCCATTATACAACATATACATCCCGATGAACGCGACAAAGTTATGGGGCGCTACCAGCGGCGCATGGCTAACGAGAACGTCCCGCCAATATATGAGACGGTTCTCTTGCGAAAGGATGGTACAACGGTGCAAGCAGAGATCAACGCTGGCGTAATAAGCTACAAGGGCAAACCCGCCGACCTTGTCATGATTCGCGATATCACAGAGCGCAAGCGGGCTGAGGAAAAAATCCTCAAACTCAACCGTGTTTATGCAGTCATAAGTCAAATCAATCAAGTAATTGTGAGGGTGCGTGATAAGGACAAAATCCTGGGTGAAGCCTGCCGCATTGCAGTTGAATATGGGAAAATCCAGATGGCATGGATCGGAATGATCGATGAGAAGACCAATCTTGTAAATCCGGTAGCGTATTCTGGAGTTGAAGACGGATATCTATCGAATATCAAAGCGATTTCTGTCGAAGATGTGCCTGCCGGTCGTGGACCAACCGGAACAGCAATCCGGGAAAACCGTCATTATGTATGCGACGATATAGAAAAAGACCCGCGAATGGATTTATGGAGAGAAGAAGCGCTCAAACGCGGTTATCGTTCTTCAATTGCACTCCCGATAAAACATTTCGATAAAGTAATCGGAGCTTTCAGTATTTATGCATCTCTTCCTCACTTCTTTGACTCAGAAGAGATTCAGTTGCTCGATGAGGTAACAAACGATATTTCCTTTGCATTAGAATCAATTGAAATAGCAAAGAAAAAGAATGAGGCAGAAGAAGCGCTCCGAAAGAGCGAGGAACTTTTCCGCACCGTGTTGAACAATGCCCCGATCACGATATTTGCCATCGATAATCAGGGGGTATTTACTCTCTCCGAAGGAAAGAGCCTGGAGAAAGTCAACCTGAAGCCCGGTGAGAATGTTGGCGTATCCGCGCTGGATATGTTTGCAACGCTATCCGTGATCCAACCCAACGGCGAAACGATCAACGGACGGGAAGTTATTCGTCGCGCACTGGCTGGTGAAACATTGACAGGCATAACCGATTTGAAGGGTGTTTACTTCGACAATCAATTCGTGCCTTACCGCGATGCGCAGGGCAAGATAATCGGGATTATCGGGGTTTCCACAATTATCACAGAGCGCCTGCGGGCGGAGAAGGCGTTGCAGGAAAGCGAAAGCAAGTATAGAAGGCTGGTTGAAGGAGCCCCCGACATAATATATTCTTTTTCAAGCAAACGGGGCGGCATTTATTATTCATCGCGCGTGGAATCAATCCTTGGTTACTCCGTCGAATATCTCCTGGAGCATCCCTTTTTATGGGAGAATTCGATTGATCAGGCAGAACTAGAAAGAGTTAAACTGGTTATCCAGAAATTCATCTCTGGCGAGCCATTTGATATCGAATACAGGATTAAAGACTCTCTGGGGAAGTGGCATTGGTTTCAGGATCGTTCCATTGGCAAACGAAAAGAGGGCGACGAAATCATCATCGAAGGAATCGCAACCGACATCACAGAGCGCAAGCGCGCTGAGGAACAAATAAAGCAGCAAAGAGAATTCCTCAACAACATTTTCGAATCCCTCACGCATCCATTCTATATCATTGATGCCAGTAACTATACCATAATGCTGGCGAATCCTGCTGCCCGCCTGGGTGAACTCACTCCGGATTCAAAATGCTATGCCCTCACGCATGGGCGCGATAGACCGTGCTCAGGCGAACATACCTGCACCCTTGACGAAGTGAAGAGGACAAAAAAACCCGTAGTTGTAGAACATATTCACAGAGATAAAGACGGAAACCCCATGATCGCTGAAGTACACGGCTATCCAATTTTTGATAATGAAGGCAACGTCGCCCAGATAATAGAATACTGCCTTGACATCACGGAACGTAAGCGGACGGAAAAAGAAATAACCTTTTTGGCTTCAATTGTGAAAAATGTTCCCGATGCCGTCTGTTCTATTGATTTGAATGGAAACATATTTTCATGGAACAGAGGAGCTGAAAAGATGCTGGGCTATAAAGCGGAAGAAATCATAGGAAAGCCTATCACAATCACTATTCCGGAAGAACGGGCGCAGAAGGAACTTGACCACTGTATCGGTATTTTAAATTCACAGGGATTTTTCACAGATTATGAGTCGGTAAGACTCACAAAAGATGGAAGAATAATACCAGTGGAAATTACAGCAGTGGCGCTTAAGGATAGGGAACAAAATATTACAAGCTATACTTCCATAATAAAGGACATCACAGAGCGCAAAAAAGCTGCGGAAATACATCTTGAGAACCTTCGCCTTGAAGCCGCAGACAGAGCCAAAACAGAATTCTTAGCCAACATGAGCCACGAGCTTCGGACGCCGTTGAATTCAATCCTTGGTTTTTCGGAATTAATGAATCAGGGGTTAGCAGGAAAATTGAATGAAAAACAGGAACGTTACATAGACAATATCCATTCAAGCGGAGCATTCCTTC
Organism: Candidatus Methanoperedens sp.; assembly: GCA_049299995.1. Lineage (GTDB taxonomy): Archaea > Halobacteriota > Methanosarcinia > Methanosarcinales > Methanoperedenaceae > Methanoperedens. The sequence continues at coordinate 2,001 of JBAQYK010000318.1, read as the reverse complement.
TCAACCTTATCAATGATATTCTTGATTTGAGCAAGGTAGAAGCAGGAAAAATAGCGCTTGTCATAGACAAGCTGTCTGTGCCCGTTATTATAAAAGAAACGCTTACCCTCATAAAAGAAACGGCAATGAAGCATAATGTAAAGATAGAAACAGAATTAGACCCGGCTCTTGAGTTCATAGAAGCTGATAAGCAGAGATTCAAGCAGATTCTATTTAACCTGCTCAGCAACGCAGTAAAATTCAGCAAACCAAAAGGGGGCACTGTTACTATAACCGCGAAAAAAGAAGGTGATATGGCAAGGTTCTCTGTCTCTGATACGGGCATTGGGATTAAAGAAGAAAATCTGGTAAAACTCTTCCATAAGTTCGAACAGGTCGAGCCGGGAATATCGGGCAGGTACGGTGGAACAGGGCTTGGACTTGCGATTTCAAAACAGCTTGTGGAGCAGCATGGGGGTACGATAACGGCTGATAGTAAGTTTGGGGAAGGAAGCACCTTTACATTTTTACTCCCGGTTGCGGCGAAGAAGAAGGAGGAAAAGAAATGATGAAAATACTGGTAGTGGACGATAACCAAAACGACAGGATGATGCTCAGGGAGATGCTTGCGGCTAAAAACTATGAAGTTACAGAAGCGTGCAACGGCATCGAAGCCCTGGAATCCGTGGCGGCAGAAATGCCCGCCCTCATAATATCGGATATTATGATGCCGGGAATGGACGGATTCACGCTGCTTCGGGAACTAAAGAAGAATGACATTACAAAGGACATCCCTGTAGTGTTTTATTCAGCGCATTTTGAGAGTGAAATGGACAGGGAACTGGCTGTGAAACTGGGAGCGTCGCGGTTCATCGTCAAGCCGACGAAACTGACAGACCTGATGCAAGAAATAGAAGCCGTCATCAGGGAATATGAAGCCGGAAAAATGAAACTCGGCGAATCACTCATCAAGACAGAGGAAGAATACTTAAAACAGTATAGCGAACGCATCGTGAGTAAGCTTGAGGAGAAAATCGTCCAGCTTGAACGGGAAATAGCCGAACGCAGGCGGGCTGAGGATGAGTTAAAGAAAACCCTCACGGCATTAGCCCGTTCGAGCGCGGAATTGGAACAATTCGTGCACCTGGGCTCGCGTGATTTGCAGCAGCCGCTAAAAACCGTGCTTGGCAACCTGGAATTGATATGCCAGCGCAACTATGGTAAGTTCGATAAGGAGGATGGCGAATTATTTGCGCACACTTTAGAAACCGTCGCCAGGATGCAGAAACGAAATAATGACCTGATAGCATATTCGCGTGTGGGCACACACTTTGAGACTGCCGACTGCAACGTTATGTTGAACGGCGCGCTTCTTAATCTCAAGACAGCCATAAAGAAAAGCGGCGCAGTGGTTACTCATGATGAACTGCCGGTAGTAACGGCTGACAAACAGCAGCTTGTCCAGTTGTTCCATAACCTGGTAGATAACCCCATCAGGTTCAAAAGTGATGAGCAGCCGCGCATTCATATCGCCGCTGTGCAAGATGGAAACGAGTGGTTGTTCTCGGTGCGCGATAACGGAATCGGGATAGACCCGAAATTCCACGACAGTATCTTTCTCATCTCCCAGCGCATTTATGGCAAGGAGAGTGAAAGCACTGGACTGGGTCTTGCGATATGCAAGAAAATCGTGGAACGCCACGGAGGACGGATATGGGTGGAATCAAAACCGGGTGAAGGCTCTACATTCTACTTCACGCTTCCGGTCAGGGATAATATAATATGATTCGGTAAATTGGATATATGCTGGAGAACTGTAAATGACCATAAAAAGGGATGTCTTAAAGTTGGCGGCAATAATTATAGGAGTGTACCTTGCAGGGTATTTGTTTGAATTGGCGCTAAATGGCAATGAGGCGTTAGTGGATAATCTTGAACTTTTAGCCGAGTTATTCTCTGTTTTCGTGTCTTTTTCCATCTTCGGCACGACGTGGTATGCGTACAGCAGAAGCAGGGATAACC
>JBAQYK010000317.1:0-6763 GCA_049299995.1 Candidatus Methanoperedens sp. | reverse complement strand
CACGATGAAGATGCTCGCCCCGGCTCTTGCTGTTAACAGTTTTATTTTTGCATTGTATTCCACTTATATCATCAGGAGCGGGATTATCCAGTCAGCCCATGCGTTCGGGGAAGGTGTCCAGAGCATGCCGCTACTTCTTTCGATTATACTCCTCTCGTTGGCGGCAGAGGGGCTGGTGGCGTATCGCTATTTCAAAGGGCAGCATACATCAGAATTAAAGATGCCAGCAAAGATATTAACCACCAAAAATACCTTTTATGCAACAATAATCCTGCTGGCAGGTCTGTCGTTCATACTGTTCTGGGGACTTACCTCGTCCATACTGCTTAAAACGTACGGGGCATCGGTTTCCGTTGACCTTTACGGCACGTGGTCGTATCCCCTGACCCTGGCGCTGATAGCTGTACTTGGAATATGCATGCTTGAAAGCTTGGGCAGGCACTGGGAAAAAGGTATCCTGTTTGGAGTGGCGCTGGCAGTTGTTTTCCTCCTGCTAAGACCTGCAAACAATATTTATACAAACCTCTCAGCCTCAGTACTCGCCTTTGCATGTGTAAGCTCCCTGTACCAGATATCCAAAAGCTCGCAGGTAAACGGAATAAAGAATAAGCTGCGCTCAAGCGGTCCGCATATTGTTCATCTGGGAATTGCTGTTATTCTCATAGGCGTGCTCATGAGCACTTATGCAGTTTCAGAAACTGTGTTATTCATGAAATTCAATGAGAAAAAAACAGTTGGAGGATATGAGATTCAACTCAAAGACCTTGCTTTCCCCGTTGAGCATAAGCATGCGTCCGCAGTTCTGACAAAAATTGGCGTATATGACATTTACAAAGACGGCGTTCTGGTTGATTCAGGCGAGGCAAGGTTCAGGGAAATAAAAGGGGAGTTTGTCACAGAACCTTTAATCTACAGGGGTTTGCTTGCCGACGTAAATATCAGGTATCAGGGAATTGGCACCCAGACCCCTATTTTCATATCTGTTGCAAATGTCAGGGTCATTCCGGGCATGACTATAATATGGACTGGCAGCATTCTTGTGGTTATAGGAATAATCCCGATTCTTTATAAGCGCCGCACTGATGATTAACAGGGCAGAAGGTTAGAGATTATATCGTTTATAGAGTTCTTTTCTCACTGGACAGGTGCACACAAAAGAGTATCCAAATGTTGTCCTGTAACTGCACGGATTGCTATCCATGCATTTAATAAAATGGAGCTTTTCTCCGATACAAAGTTCAACTTTGCATAAGTCCTTTCTTTCCCCGGATAGACAAGAAAAATCTTTTTTGCATTTTGTGGCGCTTTTTAAAATCTCTTCCCGTATTTTAAGGTTCATTTTTCATCCAGTATACTTTGCCTGATGTATTTTTAAGCCTTTTGCCGGCTATATTGTTCTATGATATTATACAGCGTATCCCGTTTCGCAACAGGGCGCCCCATTTTTTTCGCAATATGCACAAACTCATCTATGCTCTTGCTGTGGAAAGGCACTCCTGCCGCCCTGACTACGTTTTCCTCTATCATCGTCCCGCCAAGGTCGTTGGCGCCGTAATTCAATGCGACCTGCGCCACGGAAAGACCCTGCGTCACCCATGACGCCTGTATGTTTTTGATATACCCATTGAGAAGAATGCGCGATACCGCTACCATCTTCAGGTAATCCACCCCTGTTGAAGTCCCGCTTAATTGCGTATTTTCCTGCTGGAAACTCCATGGGATGAAAGCTGTGAACCCGTTATATTTTTCCTGCATTTCACGCACACGGAGTATGTGCTTCACCCTCTCCTCAAGAGTCTCGGCATGCCCGAATACCATCGTCGCGGTGGTCGGGATACCAAGCGAATGGGCTGCAAGCATGACCTCCCCCCATTGCTTCCATCCGATTTTATTTGGCGAGACGCTCTTTCGCACGCGGTCGTCAAGGATTTCAGCTCCTCCGCCCGGTATGGAATCAAGCCCGGCATCATGGAGACGTGATATTGTTTCCTTGATACTTGCGCCGTATAATTTTGAGATATGCACTATTTCAGGCGGCGAGAAGGCATGCATCTGGACGTTAAATCTTTTTTTAACCTGCTCCAGCATCTCCTCATAATAATCTATCTGGATATCGGGATTCAGCCCGCCCTGCAGGAGAATCTGCGTCGCTCCGAGCCTGACCGCCTCATCGATTTTTGCCATAATTTCATCAATAGTCAGCACGTATGCATCCTTTGCATCAGGCTCCCTGAAGAATGCGCAGAATTTGCATTTTGATGAGCAGATGTTAGTATAATTTATATTCCGGTCAACCACGAATGTGACAAGCTCTCCAGCGCTTTGTTTTCTCAACTCGTCCGCTGCCGCGCCCATGAGGTTGAGTTTGTTACTTTCGAGAAGCAAAACGCCTTCTTGCAGTCCAATTGGTTCTCCATCAAGGGCACGCCTCAGGATTTCAGAAATAGCATCGTTATCCGAGAATCTTTTTATGATGTCAAAATTTGTCATCCTGTGAATAGCTCCTCTTGAATTTCAGGGCAAGTTCGGCTTTCATTAGTTCTCTTCCGAGATAACCTGCATGGTCAAGGCGGGAAACAAGCCCGAGCCTTATGATTGTATCGAGAACTTCCTTTGCTGTTTCTCCTGTGATTGAACTATCATTATGCTTTACCACTATTTTTCCCGGATGGATTTTTCCGTTATGATATTCCTCATCTGTAATCTCGATTTTAAAACAGCCTGCCGGGTCAAGATGCCATTTTTCATTTCCTTTTGCTTCTGTTGCATTTCCAGGAAGCAGTCCGAACTCCCGCCTTCTTTTCTCTTTTATCGAAAGCATATCAATCCCGAGGTCTTTCGGGGCGCTTCCCCGTTCCCTTGCAAGCGCCATCATCATGGATGCGGTTTTTAATTCTGACACGCTGTTATGGGCTTTTGAGCTGAATTCGGGAGTGAAGAGGATACTTCCGCCAAGCTCCATGGCAATGCCGGACAGCATGGCATTCACTCCTATCGAATCTGCATCGATAAGCTCTGTCACGTTGCCTGCGCCAAAGAAAAGCGGCGTTTCCCTGTCGCGTTTCCTGAACTCGTAATACCTGTCTATCGATTCTACAAGACCATGCCCCGCTGGTTCAAGCACAGGGTCTGCGATAATATTCCTGATGCCTGAATTTTGGGCATATTCGATGTTTTTAAATAAACTCTCCAGCTCCTCAACGCAATCGGGAATTATTACAGCGGCTGCTGAATTCAGGATGATGTTATCCTTTACTTCACGGATATTTTCAGAGTTGAGGCTTAGCACAATATCTATACCGGAATCAAGAGCCGTATTGATCAGCACAGGGTCAAGAGTATCGATGCTCAATGGGGCATCCGTCGCCGATTTTGCGGTTTTTACTGCTGCTCTCACTTTGTCAGGCTTTGTGTCAAGTGAAATCCCGAGGTCGATGATGTCGGCTCCACTTTCAATATAATAGGATATTTTTTTGGTTAGCTCGCCCCGGCTCAAATGCCCCGCATCCACTATTTCAGCCATCACCTTCATGCGGGAATTCCCGCCGAGCTTTACTCCTTTTATCGTTAATGGCGAAACTGACCTTTCTTCAATTTCGAGCGTCTTTTCAAATGCGCCGCTTCGCCTTTTTTCTATCAGCAGCTCGCATGCAGGGACTTTTTTGGAAAAGTCGATTGTATCTGCAAAGGAAAGAACAAAATCAAGGTCAACGGCATGTTTTGACCCGAGCCTTATTTTCGTGTTGAGTTCTTTTTCAAGACCTGAAAAATCGCCAGAGGCAAGTCCCGGAATGAGAATAAGGTCATATTTTTTATCAGGTAAAAAGCGGCGCAAAAGGGCGGGCGTCACAAAAGCCGCAACGTCTATATCCAGTACCAGGACATCGGCTTCATCCTGTACTGATTTTCTTACGGCGTTCTCTGCAAGTTTCCCTGTTACTACGAGGAGCTTCCTGAAGGTTTTCATGCCAGATTGAATATTCCTTTAATTCCCGTAAAAATAAAATCAACAGCTATAGCCCCGAGGAAAAGACCCATCAATCGCGTCATTACAAGTATTCCTGTCATTCCGACCACTTTATTAAAGTAATCGGAATATCTGAAAATCAAAAAAGTAATGATGAATGTAAGCAGTATCGCCCCTATCACTGCCAGTTTCAAGTCGAGGTTTTCAGCAGTCCTTATCAATACTATTATTGTGGTAATCGCTCCCGGTCCTGTCAGGAGGGGCATTGCTATCGGGAACACGGATATGTTTTCCTTTTGCGCAGCTTCATTTAATTCCTCGGATGTGATGCTTTCACGCGTGGTTCTTGCAAACAGCATGTCGATGGCTACAAGGAAAAGTAAGACTCCGCCTGCCACTCTCAATGAATCCGCCGTTATATTAAAAAGTTTTAAAATAAGTTCCCCTAATATGGAAAAGGATATTGCGATAATACAGGCAATGAGGACTGACCGCTTTGCCACATAGATTTTGTCAGCCTCGGGGAGGTGCGAGGTCATGGAAATGAAAGCCATTACACCGCTGACCGGGTTGACGATTGCAAAGATGGATGTGAAGGCATAGATGAAGAAGGTAAGTTCCTGCGCCATTAGTGATACTATTCTTTAAATGCTATTGAAGGTTTTGGAGAGAGGGGTTGTTTGAGGGAGTCTGCATATACGCAAATCAAGAAACTTGTGGGCGAGAAGACGCCGCGGAATTTTGAGGCTATGAAGAGGGCTGTGGATAAGGCGGCGGAGGAGGCTGTTGAGAGGAAAAGAAGGGGGGTGGCGAGATTGAGGGGGGAATAGAGATTAATAAAAACGGGATTTAGAGGCCCCGTAAACAGGATTTATGACTTCTAATTAATATATTTTAACAATATATAAGAATAAATTCGAAATGCTTAAATACCATAAATTTGTTTTTCATTATGGTGGTACAAATAATAATTCATTTGGATTATTATTAATGTGTAAAAAGTATTATTGAATACTAAAATTGAATGGAAACCATTTCTGGAGATGGAGGAACTAAAAGATGACAATAATGGAAATACACATGGGGAAATACATATGAGTGATATAACACGGTTGCAGCAAGACCTACTTGCATATTATCCTCTAAAGGGCGATGCAAACGACTACGGAGGACACAAATTGAATGGAACGCCTAGCGCGCCTGTCAAGTTCTCCCCAGGAAAGTGGGGTTCAGCAGCGGATTTTACAACAAGTGGCGCATACATTAACCTGCCGTACATGGGCAGGTATGCGAACCAGTATACGCTGTCGGTATGGGTGAATCTTAAGGCTTATGCGAACATAGACCCCCAGGCAAGCGAATGGGGCACTCTTTTTGGAAGGCTTTCAGTGAGTCATACTGACGGAAAGTTGCTTTTCTGGTTCTACTACGACCATGCCAATAATCCGGACAACCAGGCTATACCCCTTTACTCAAATGGAAAGATATCGACCGACGAGTGGCACCATGTGCTCGTGACCTACGACCACTCGACGAGAAAACTCAGCTTTTACTTAGATGGCAGTCTGGATGTGGAACACGACCTAAGCGGAAGCGTGCAACCCACTGACCGGCCACAATTACCAACGGTGTTCACCATAGGCGGGTGGTTCCAGGCAAGCTATGCTTATGCATCCACGTTGAACGGCCTTGTAGGGGATGTGTTCGTTTTCACGGTGAGCGTTGACCAATCGGGAGTTGATATACTCGCAGGGGATGAAGTATTTCCCTCGCTGGACGATGCAGAAGACAAGTACAATCTCAAGGACCATGCACAGCTTTTGGGATTCCCCTTTGTTTTAATTTTAATTCCTGTATTCATCGCAATATTAGGAATTGGCGTCGGAATGTACTGGACAAGTCAAGCACAGAAACAGCCATCCAAGCCACCAAGAAAATCGACACAACAGATAGTGGACGACATCGTTGCCAGGGTGGGCAGACCTGCCACTAAAGACCCAAACAGGTTTGTAGGCAGAAGTGATATAAATATCGATTCATCATACAAAATCCATCTGGACGTTGGGGGCGAAGGACACCATACGGTTGGCGGCGTTGAATCCGGGTTTGATGGTGCAATAAACTTGAATACAAAGGATAAAGATTCGCAGCCACCTTATGGAAATATACCGTTACTGGTGTTACTGCCTGGAGGGATATCCTGGAACCCGCCGCCACAGTATCCGTTCAAGAATGGATTTGCGGACTACATAACTATGCAAGGCGCCCCTCTGACAGATAAGAATATTGACGAGATGGCGAGGTGCCTCCGGCCAGGGGGGCTCATAGAGCTTTGGATAGACTCCAGTTGTTTCAAGTCCCAGATAGAAAAGCTATCCCAGAAGCTTAATTCAACCCCGGATTATAACAGTTTCGATGAGTTCCGCGGTAGGGCGGGCTACCCCAAAGTCAGGATCGTATCCAATATCAGAGCCTAATACTACAATTCAATATCATAAGCCTGCGCCTGAATTGAAGCACAGAAATCAGGTAAACTGATAGAAATGCCAAGGCATCGTGCATCCGCGCCGATGCTCCGCAAATTTCACTGCGGGATCGGTTACTGCCAAAAGACCAAATCCTCATGCTCATATGGGATATACAGAGCCCACAACAACCATCTCCCAAACCCTCAGTTTTGCACTTGAATATTTTAAGCCGTAACTCTCCCTTTTTTACGTAATACTCAAATCAATTCCCAATTTTTCAATAAGTAAACGAGTCTTTTTAGGAATCTCAGAGATCACCCAGTCATCC
>JBAQYK010000316.1:0-3129 GCA_049299995.1 Candidatus Methanoperedens sp. | reverse complement strand
GTAGAATGCACCATGTGCGCCGACTACATTAATGATAAATGCCCTGGCTGCAGGTTTAATCGGGAAAAACACAGGAATTGCGAAATATACCTTTGCATGGTTAAAAGAGGGCACAAAGATTGCGGCGAGTGCCAGGAAATACTTACATGCCAGTTACGAAACGAAACATCTGAACGATGCCTTGTCCTGGCACCACAGCCGGGTTCACTTCCGGCAATACGGAAATTCGACATGAAACCGGGCAGTACATATTTTGTAAAAGATAATGGATACGACATCTTCCTGGATGCAGTTAAATGCGGAGCTTTTGGTTTTGTTGCCTCAACCATGCATCCGCAGGAAGTAAAAGAAAAACACTGTCTTTGCACTACACCGATAATATGGATATCGGATGAAGCATTTGATATGGGAGTTAGTCCTGGCGACCTCAAGCGTCTGAGCAGTATAATTATAAACTTCATGAAAAACAACAATGCTGTGGTTTTACTTGATGGTATTGACCTGCTGATTTCAACAAACGGTTTTAGTAAAGTCCAACCTATTATCCAGATTCTAAGCAGCACAGCCCAGACAACGAAAAGTTGCCTGATTATCTCTACAAACATGGAAAATGAAGACCTTACAAAACTGAAGCCCCTGTTTTTCATACGACACAACTCGAACCAGCAACAAAGAAAATGACATTCATTGTTGAACCATGGTAGCATAGGATATTTATGAAAAGGACAATCCAGAAATCGTTGTCAGGAGATGAATTGCCTGTCCAATCCAGAACACAAGTGGAACCAATCCATTTGAACGATATAATCTGGCTGCCAATAAAATACATTATATCCACAATAAATTTACAGAAGTCATTATTTTTATCGTCGTTTTTAACGTACGGTGTTGGGGATGGCGTAACCGCTGTTTACATGATAGAAAAAACAAGTGTTATGCGCGAAACAAACCCGATTGTGAAATTCATGTACGCCTCCTCTGGAAAACAGGGTGTCATATCTTTAAAAATATGGTTTACCTTAATGATTTTATTTTTAGTATGGATTACTTCAAGGAAAACAAATATCTACTGGACAATCAATGGTTTCCTGTCTGCATTAACCCTGGGCGGCGCCATGGCGATGCGGGCAAACATGATGGCAGCGTTCGGGATGGAACCACCATCGCCTGGTTCTGTTATAATTACTTTCCTGTTCATGGTTATTTTATTCGTAATGATAGGCGACCTGATGGATAAACTGCACGTTAAATAATCACATGCCGCGCCGCTTTAACAGGAAAGCGGTTCATAGCAAAAAGTAAATACGATATTATTCTTTCTTCAAAAGGACTATGCCGCCTGAGGTTACATCAAACCTGATAGGGTCAATCGAAATCTTTGTATTCCTTATTTTCAAGATTTCCAGGACTCGTTCTCTTGAACCCGTATAAGGATTATCCTTTACAGAAGTCTTTAGCACGCCATAGACCGAATATGCGGCAATGCCTCCCATACGTTCATCTGATGCCGAATCCATTATCAGCATCGCAGTAATGTTCTTTTTGGATAACCCGTGCACCAGAGCGTCAAATTGCGCCCTGAACTCGTTGGGGGACATATTGAGTGTAAAAACCCCGATATTATCTATTAACACAATTTCTGCCCCCGCAGGGATTCGTTCGAGTAATCCTATAATATTCGACTGGAGTTCGTCAATATCAGTCACAGCGAATTCCAGGACATCTTTTATATACTCTGCGCGTTCATCGTACACCCTCTCAATGCTCAGAATCCCTTTTTTATAATATTTCGAAATAGGCATGCCGAGAGATTCTGCCTGAGCTATTAAATCTTCGGGCGTTTCTTCCGTGGCGATTATTGCACATTTCTTGCCGTCAAGGCAGCCCTGGTTTATAAGGTGAAGCCCCATTATAGTCTTCCCCGAGCCTGTTGTTCCTGTTAATAACATCGTGCGGTTGCAGGGATAACCCCCTATCATCCGGTCTAACTCTTTTATACCTGTAGATACTCTTTCCATAACATACTCTCCACTGTATTAATATGCACGAGAAGGTTAAATAAACTTTCTCATGAAAAGTGCATACATCCAATTCGTTTATGAGTATATTTCTATCAGGCAGAAGCCATCTCCGCCAGCTATTGTATTTTTCACATCAACATTAATACTTGTAAAGACCCGGACGCCAATCCGTGAAAAAATAGCCTTTGTCAGCATGCAAAGAACCGGGTTTATGGTTCCGGGTTCTCCCCACGGGCATTTTTTGTTCAATACAGTATATCCTTTTTCCGTGGCAGTCTTTACTGAGAAGCAACCCCCGAGGCGATTCATTATATCGCATGATATATCGGCTGTTTGTTTTTTATCGCGAGGCAGTTCATGAATATATTTTGCCCATATTACCGTTTCCACCTGTTTACTCATTTCCCGGATAATTTCAATCCTCTTGTCCGGCGGGACATTCTGAAGCAGGAATGGGACGATGTTCGCCATTATGGTTTTGAAATCATTGTGCGATTCTATTTTTTCCTTGCTTTTTACAAGCTGGTCGTGAAAATATTTTGCCTTAAGCAGGGATTTTACCCTTGTGATCAGTTCTATACTGTTTATGGGCTTGGTAAGAAAATCGTCTGCGCCTGCTTCTATGGCTTTTATTTTGTTTTCCATCTCCGAAAGGGCGGTAACCATAACTACGGGTATGAACTGGGTACTGCTCTGTTGCTTTATTTTTTCACATACTTCATACCCGTTAATCTCAGGCATCATTATATCAAGCAAAACAATATCAGGCGCGTCTGTTCTTATTATTTCAAGCGCTTCTCTTCCGTTGTAAGCAGGTATTATGTCATAATCTTTTTCAAGAATTGATTGTATTAGTATTACGTTCACAGGCTCGTCATCCACAACGAGGACTTTGTTCCTGTATTTGTTATCGTTCATTACTTACCACCTCTTACAAAAAATTTTATTGTTTAATATATAGGAATTTATAAACCCATTTGATAAGTTGATTTCATATTATTTTATCATGGATTGCCAATGCCGGTCAGATAATTAACCCCAGAGACAGAGAGAGCACGGAGAGTTGTTATTTTATCTCTGTGTCCTCTGCGTTCTCTGTGGTTTTTCA
>JBAQYK010000315.1:0-2618 GCA_049299995.1 Candidatus Methanoperedens sp. | reverse complement strand
GCTTAATCTGTTCATTGGCATCGTTTATTACAGCATCTCCATGACCCGGATACATAACGCTGACATCAAGAAGTGAGAGTTTTTTTATAGACGCGATTAAATGGGGTGCGTTCCCACCATAGAGGTCGGTTCTTCCGAAGCTGCCGTCCTGGAATACTGTGTCGCCTGAAAAAAGGGTTTTCGAGCCTGCATCGTACAGGCAGATGCCGCCCGGGGTATGCCCTGGTGTATGGATTACTTCAAGTTTCCCGAAAACTTCACCGCCTCCCAGAAGAGTATCGGGCACTATGGAAGGCGCGCTTTCCCCGAATAAGCCGGATGCACTGGCAATGGCGTTGTTTAAGAGCGGGGCGTCGTCTTTATGGATGGCTATTTTTGCGCCCGTGGCTTCGGCGACATATCCCGCCCCGCCGGAATGGTCATAGTGGCAGTGGGTGAGGATAATTGTTTCAAGACGCTCTGGCTTGATATGCTTTTTAAGTTCAGAAATTAAAGCCTGCCCGTCCATTCCTACATCAACAAGCACAGTTCCATCCACTAAATACGCATTTGCATCATACGGGGAATTTTTTAGTTTTATGACCTGCATATTAGCCCCCTATACCGCGGAATTCATTTAAAAGTTTGCAAAGATAACCTGAAAAAGCATATATACTTAAACAGCTATTAAAATGTAGCCGTTCATATGGAGGAGGCTATTAAAACATGGTTACTGATTTAAAAGCGTTTGCAAAAGCAGCCAGACCATCCGTTGCCGTAGTAGGCTTAGGTGGCGCTGGATGTAATATTACAACATGGATTGCAGAAAAAGGTATTAGCGGCGGCAGGATAATTGCTGCAAATACTGATGTGAATCACTTATATGTTCAAAAAGCAGATAAAGTGATTTTGCTTGGAGAAAAACTGTGCAAAGGGCATGGGTGCGGAGGCTACCCTGAGATGGGAGCCCAGGCAACCAGAGAGAATATAGCAGAGTTGAAAGCCGAACTTGAGGGCTCAAACCTCGTATTCCTAGTGGCAGGTCTGGGAGGCGGAACCGGCACCGGAGCCATACCCGTGGTCGCAGAACTGACCCGCGAGCTTGGTGCTCTTACAATCGGATGCGTGACCATTCCGTTCACAATCGAAATGGCAAGAAGGGAAAAAGCACGGGAAGCTATCAATTTACTTGCGCAGTCATGTGACTCGGTTGTAATAATTGATAACTCAAAATTAAGGGAAGTGGCAGGCAATCTCCCATTAAAAGAAGCCCTTAACGTTGCAAATGCGCTTGTGGGAGCATTTGTAAAGAACCTTACAGACACAATCACACAGCCAAGCCTTGTAAACCTTGACTATGCAGACCTTCGCGCTGTTATGGAGCGCGGCGGAGTATCGTCAATCGGCATTGGTGAAGGAGACGGCGCAGACAGGGTAGCCAAAGCCGTGGCGCAAGCCATCAGCACCCCGCTGCTTGATGTTACCGACATATCCGCAAGCTATGGAGTTCTTATCCATATCGTGGGCGGCGAAGACCTGACACTGGAAGAAGTCGCGGTCACTGGCGAAATGATAATGGATAAAGTCCCCAATACCAAGAGGATTATCTGGGGCGCAAAAGTTGATAACAATTTGACCGGGGCAGTACGCGTAATGGCAGTATTAACCGGCGTTGAGAGTCCATTCGTATCAGGAACGACGGCAAAGAAAGTGGAAGTGGTTGAAGAAGAGCCAGAACCTGCGCCAAGACCTGAACCGCCAAAACCAAAGCCTGCTCCAAGAGTGGAAGCACCAAGACCCCAGCCCAAAAAAGTAGAAGAAAAGAGTAACAGTACTTATATCTGGATAGGCGTAATCCTTTTAATAATACTGGTACTGCTCTGGTATTTCACAAAATAAGTCTGTTATTCCGGTTCTTACCGGAATTTTTCTCTTTTTTTAACGTATAGGAAAGTATAAACATATATCCTAATATACAATATATTTCTAAAGATTGACCTAAAAACAAACTTAAATAAGGCTTATAGATTTTTATATGTTTCGGTTATGAAAATAGTTGAGATATTTAAAAATAATTTTATATTATTCAATATTTCTCTCTATATTATTCACGTTGAACCTAAGATTTTGTGTTTTTGTATCGCTACTTAATCTATCTTCTAATGTCCAAAATCTCATAGCTAATTGCTTAAAGGTTTCTTTATCATTAATTTGTTCATTCGGTAAATCTATACATTGATTAAATTGTATATTCATGCCTTCAATCATAGATTCAGCATCGGGTATTTCATCATTCTCCACCAAATCTAAGAAGGATCGCAATATATTATTTATTCCCTGTAAACTCATTTAATCGCCTATGCTCTAATCCGTTAATACGAATAAATAACTTTTGTTTTTTAGCTGAAATAGAGCCGTTTACCTCAAATTCAATGCAGCCTAAGAATAAATCCTGATGCAAGTGCGGGGTTATGGTGAATTGTAGTTACGTTTATACCATCACCATTTTTTCTTAGATTCATCCTATAATTTTTATTCACCAACACAAATTGAAACTATCTCGGAAATAACATATTTATATACCTGAAATAAATTTAGTGAATATATGGTAGATTGTTCAGTGTGTGGTAAAAAATTGG
>JBAQYK010000314.1:0-3517 GCA_049299995.1 Candidatus Methanoperedens sp. | reverse complement strand
GTCCATGATACCATGATGGGGAGGATATCCGAGCTTGCCGGGGCTGTCCTGCTGGGCGAGGTTAAACTTTCCAGGGAAGAAATCCGCAAGATTGAGCGGATTGTCATCATAGCCTGCGGCACTTCGTATAATGCCGGGCTTCTTGGCAAATACCTGTTTGAGTCGCTGGCTGGCATTCATACGGATGTCGATATAAGTTCAGAGTTCAGGTATGCAAATCCGGTGCTTGGTGATTCTACGCTTGTTATTTCAATATCGCAGTCAGGCGAGACTGCCGACACAATTGCCGCGACAAAGGAAGCAAAGACATACGGCTGCCGGACCCTTGCAATCACGAACGTGGTAGGCACCACTCTTTCCCGTGAAGTCGAAAACATTGTTTATACGAGGGCTGGTCCTGAAATTGGGGTAGCTGCTACCAAGACATTCACATCCCAGCTCATCACGCTTTATTTGCTGGCGATTCATTTTGCAAGAATAAGGAAAAAGATGGACGTTGACAGGTCAAAACGTTTGCTTGTGTCGTTAAAACAACTGCCTGGCATGATACAGCAGATTCTTGGCAAAAAAGAGATAATCCAAAAATATGCGGTTCGGTTTTCAAAAGCGAAAGATTATTTCTTTATAGGCAGGTCGCTGAATTTCCCAATCGCCCTTGAGGGAGCCCTCAAGCTGAAGGAAATTTCGTATATACATGCCGAGGGCTACGCTGCAGGCGAGCTAAAACACGGTCCTCTTGCGCTTATATCGAAAGAAACCCCTGTGGTTGCGCTGGCTACACGCGCTTACACATATGATAAGACGATGAACAATATCAAAGAGGTAAAAGCGCGGGGTGCGCCTGTACTGGCTATTGCAGGCATGGATGATACCGAGATAGAGAAATATGTTGACGCGGTAATAAGAGTGCCGGTAACAGATGAATTGTTATATCCGGTCCTTTCCTCAGTCGTTTTGCAGCTTCTGGCATACTATAGCGCTGATGCTCTCGGCTGCCCTATTGATAAGCCCAGAAACCTGGCAAAAAGCGTAACGGTGGAATGATTATGTTATTTGGCTCTTCGGGAATAAGGGGTCTTGCAAACAGGGAAATAACCCCAGAACTTGCGCTCAAGGTCGGGCTTGCAGTGGGTTCGCAGCATGAATCGGCTGTCATCGGGCGCGACCCCAGGACTTCCGGTGAAATGATAGAACATGCCATTATATCTGGCATGTTATCAGCAGGGTGCAGTGTCACGCGCGCTGGAATGATATCCACTCCTACGCTTGCTTTTGCGGCAAGGAACTACGATTGCGGAGTAATGGTAACAGCCTCGCACAACCCGCCTGAGTACGGAGGCATAAAGCTCTGGAACAGGGATGGGATGGCGTTTGACACGAAGCAGCAGGATGAAATTGAATCCATAATAAAAAATAGTAATTGGAAGAGAGCGGAATGGAACAGCATAGGCAGGGTAAATGAAACCTCATCTGCTGTTGAAGAGCATGCGGAAATGATTCTTGGGAAGGTGGGCGGCGTATCATTGAAAGTCGTGGTTGATTGCGGATGCGGGGCAGCTTCCGTCATTACCCCGTATGTATTAAGACGCATGGGCTGCAATGTGATAACACTTAATTCGCAGCCTGATGGCTTTTTCCATGCAAGGAATCCGGAGCCTGTGGAGAAGAATCTTGAACTGCTGAAAAAAGCCACTGTTGCATTCGGGGCTGACCTGGGCATAGCTCATGACGGGGATGCCGACAGGATGATGGCGGTTGATGGTCTTGGCAGGTTTGTGGAAGGCGATAAACTCCTGGCAATATTCGGGCTTCGCGAAGCTAAGAAAAGTATCGTGGTACCTGTAGACACCTCAATAATGGTAGATGATGTGCTAAAGGGCAGGAAGGTTTACAGGACTCGCGTGGGGGACGTGTATGTGGCTGAAGAATTAAAAAAGAGAAATGCTGATTTCGGGGGCGAGCCATCGGGAAGCTGGATTTTCCCGGGGATTTCCCTGTGTCCTGATGGTATATACGCCGCAGCGCGGCTTGTGGAAATCGTGGAAAAGGAGGGGAAACTGGATGCGCTGGTTGATGAATTGCCGTCTTATCCCATTATACGCGGTTCTCTGCCGTGCAGTAATGATAAGAAAGAAAATGCAATGAGAAAAATCGGGATTGAGTTGCGGAAAATGGGAGATGTGAGCAATATTGACGGCATAAGGGTGGATACAGGGAACGGCTGGATTCTTGTGCGCCCCAGCGGGACAGAGCCCAAGATACGGATAACAGCAGAGGCGCGTGAAGGGGCGGATGAATTGTATGCGAAAGGCGAATATATAGTAAAAGAGGCTCTATGAAAAACTTTAGGAAAGCTGTTATCCTGGCTGCGGGACAGGGCACGAGGATGGGACCTCTTACCCTGAATAAGCCAAAAGTGATGCTGCCGATTGCAAACAAGCCCATACTATTACATGTGATACTATCTGCGCGGGAGGCAGGAATCAAGGAATTCGTGCTTGTGGTGGGGTATCGTGCCGATACTGTAAAAGAGTTTTTCGGGGATGGTTCTGAAATGAATGTCAGTATAAAATATGTCCAGCAGGAAAAACAGCTCGGGACGGCGGATGCGGTAAGATGCGCACAGGAGCATGTTGAAGGGCGCTTCCTTGTGTTGAACGGGGATATAATCGTAAACCCGCAGCATATCAAGAAAATGGTTAAACATAAATCAGATATTACTATGACAGCAAGGCATGTTGAAAATCCTTCTGAATACGGGGTTCTTGAGGTGAGCGATGACAGGGTTTTACATATAATAGAGAAGCCGGAAAAACCACCCACGAATCTTGCAAATGCCGGCATATATGTATTTTCCCCCCTGGTATTCGATGCCATCAGGAGGACGCCGCTGTCTGTCAGGAATGAGTATGAAATAACAGATTCGCTCCAGTTGCTCATCGATAGCGGGGTGGATGTGGGTTATGTAACTATTTCCGGGAACTGGCTGGATATCGGGAGACCATGGGACCTCCTGGATGCCAATGAATATTTCCTGTCCTGTTTGATGAACCCGTCTAAAAAGGATGGATTATCTATGGGTTCATCAAATTTGCAGCCTGAATTAAAGGGAGAAGTCGAGCCGCTTGCAACATTAAAAGGAAGTGTTTCAGTGGGGGAGGGGACGGTAATAAGGAACGGGGCATACATTGTCGGACCTGTGATAATAGGCAGGAACTGCGATATAGGACCGAACTGCTATATTCGCCCGGGCACCAGCATAGGCGACGGTGTGCGCATTGGCAATGCTGTGGAAATCAAGAACAGCATAATAATGAACGGGACGCATATAGGGCATCTGAGTTATGTTGGCGACAGCGTCATCGGGGAAAGGTGCAATTTCGGCGCCGGGACAAAGGTCGCAAACCTGAGGCACGACGGCAGGACGATACGCGTGAAGCTGAAAGGTACGCTTGTGGACTCTGGAAGAAGAAAGCTTGGCACAATTATGGGGGATGATGTGCACACAGGCATTAAC
>JBAQYK010000313.1:0-5978 GCA_049299995.1 Candidatus Methanoperedens sp. | reverse complement strand
CTGTATAGATGTTATTTTGGGCTCTTCGCCGCAGACCGGGCACTGCTTGTTCCAGCGCATTTTAATCTCATCAAAGGTCATGTTGAGCGCATCGTAGTAAACAAGCCGCCCGACAAGCAATTCACCTATGCCGAGAAGGTATTTCACAACTTCGGTCGCCTGGATTACTCCTATTATACCCGGGAGAACGCCCAGCACTCCTGCTTCCTGGCAGCTCGGCACCATTCCGGGAGGAGGCGCATGTTCAAAGAGGCACCTGTAGCATGGTCCCTTGTGCGGTATTATAGTTGTAACCTGTCCTTCGAACCTGTATATGCTGCCATGGGAAAGGGGTTTGTCAGTGAGCACGCACGCATCGTTCACAAGGTAGCGAGTTGCAAAGTTATCAGAGCCGTCAACCACTATATCGTATTCCTTGAAAATATCCACAACGTTATTTGCATTCAGCCTCTCGATGTATGTTTTTACCTCTATGTCAGGATTGAGGTTATTGACAAACTGCTTTGCGGATTCGGCTTTGTGCTTTCCCACGTTGCCTCCGTGGATTACCTGCCTCTGGAGGTTGCTTAAGTCAACCGTGTCGTCATCTATGATGCCGAGCGTTCCTATGCCTGCGGCTGCAAGGTATTCGATTACAGGCGCGCCAAGCCCGCCTGCGCCTATGCACAGTACCTTTGAATTCAGTAATTTCTTCTGACCTTTTCCTCCGACCTCGGGCAGGATGATGTGGCGCGAGTATCGTCTTATCTGTTCTTCATTGAATCCGCCTATCATTGTTTTATCACCATTTTATTACTGCGAGTATTATTTGCACCCATAAAGTATTACTGCCATATATAATTTGTGGTAATGACATCATTTGCGACATTATTAGCCGATAATAAACGCAGATACCCTGAGTGAAATTCCCAATAGATTAATAATACTATTATCCATTAGAGGGGAAGATAATCATGATAAGAACCCATTACTCAACCCAAATAACACCCGAAATGAACGGCAGCAGCGTCACAATCTGCGGCTGGGCGCATGAGATACGCGACCTCGGCGGCATTACGTTCCTTGTAGTCCGCGACCGTGAAGGGCTTGTACAGGTCACGCTTTTTAAGAAGACCATAGACAAAAACGTACTTGAAATTGTCCGGAACCTCTCACGCGAATCCGTGGTAGCTGTTACGGGAAATGTCAAAAAAGAAGCAAAGGCGCCAAACGGATATGAGCTTGTTCCGACAGCCGTTACCGTTCTCGGGAAAGCCGAATCCCCGTTACCCATGGACACAACGGGAAAAGTGGACGCCGATCTTGATACGCGCCTCGATGTGCGGTTCATGGACATGCGCCGCCCTTACACACAATCCATTTTCAGGATAAGGCATTTGATTCTAAAGAGCATCCGCGAATTCCTTAACGAGGAAGGTTTTGTTGAAATAACAACGCCAAAAGTCGTGGCTACGGCAACAGAAGGCGGAACTGCCCTTTTCCCGATAACGTATTTTGAACGCGAGGCTTTCCTGAACCAGAGCCCGCAGTTATTCAAGCAGTTGATGATGTCGGGCGGGCTTGACCGCGTATTCGAGATAGGTCCGATTTTCAGGGCAGAGGAACACGATACGCGAAAGCACCTGAACGAGGCGACATCCATCGATATAGAAGCGAGTTTCCTTGACCACGAAGACGTAATGGTCATCCTTGAGAACATGGTTAAATATGTCTATTCAAATGTTGCAGAAAACGGCGCAGGCTACCTGAAAACACTTGGCGTGGACATTAAAATCCCCGAGACCCCGTTTAAGCGCATTACCTACGATGAAGCTATAAAAATCGCCCGCGATAACGGCGAACAAATAGAATGGGGCGATGACCTCTCAACCGGGTCCGAACATTCCATCGGGAAAACAATAGGCGAGCACTATTTCATAGTGGACTGGCCCTCAAAGATAAAACCGTTCTATGCCCTGCCTTATGAAGATAAGCCGGAAATATGCCGGGCTTTTGATATGATGCACCCGCGCATGGAACTATCCTCAGGGGCGCAGCGCGTCCATTCGTATGAGATGCTTCGCGACAGGATTACGGAGAAGGGGCTAAACGCAGACGGTTTTGAGTTCTACCTTAAAGCCTTCAGGTACGGCATGCCGCCCCATTCCGGCTGGGGTGTGGGCGCGGAGAGGCTGCTCATGACCATGCTTGGCATAGATAACATCCGCGAAGTCGTATTATTCCCGCGGGATAGAAAACGCCTGTCCCCATAAAATATTTAACTTAATAAGATATGTCTACTGTGCAAAAAGCCAATTACCAAAAACTATTTGGCTATTTTTGCCGTAGAGTACGAGGGATATAGATGAGCACTGAAAGGGATATTATAATAGAGAGACTTGAGCAAAAGCTGGCTGCCAGGGATAATGAGATTGCAAAGATGCAGGAGTCTTTACGAGAGTCCATCATCCTTGAAATGGAGAAACGATTTACGGATAAGGTAAAGCTTCGGGAATCCACAATCGATGAAATCGGTAAGAAATTCGGTGAGAAAATCAATGAGATTCTCGCGATGAACCGCTCCCTCAGGGACTCCATGCTCGAACAGCGAAAGTCGGAGAATGGTATATTACAGGAATGCACGAAGAGGATGGATAGGCTTGAACGGCGGCTAATAGAACTTAACAGTTCATACGATGGCGTAATGAAAGAACTTCTTGACCAGAAATCAATAATCCAGGAACTGAAATCCAAAAAAGTTGTGAAAGAAGAGCCAATCACAAGGCAAGAGATTAAGCAGGAAATAAAACCCAAAGTGGAAACAAAACCTGCTGAGAAACCAAAACCAAAAAATGAATACATAGTTGCTGATAACTACATACCAAAAGAGAAGAGAAAACAGGCGCCCATCATTGAAGCTGAAGAAAAGACAATTGTAGCTGAAGAAAAGGAAAATGTACAACCTAAAAAGCCGCCTGTCAAGAAAAGTGAAAAGGTAATGGAAGGGGTGGAAATAGTAGAAACCTTGAAAAAGAGGTAAATAGTGCATATCAAAGAGATCGAGCTTCAAAATTTCAAATCCTTCGGTAAAAAAGTAAAAATCCCTTTCTTTGATGATTTCACTACCATTTCCGGTCCGAACGGAAGCGGGAAATCCAATATAATCGATGGTATTCTTTTTGCACTGGGGCTCTCAAGTTCAAGGGTTCTGAGGGCTGAGAAACTTACAGATCTTATATTCAATGGCGATGGCTCACGGGGCAGGGATTTTGCCCAGGTGACTATCAGATTTGACAATAAAGACCGTGAGATGCCGGTGGATTCTGATGAGGTGGTAATTACACGGAAGGTAAGACAAACTGAATCCGGGTATTACAGTTATTATTATTTTAATGAAAAAGCTGTGGGTCTGGCTGACATACATAACTACCTGTCAAAAGCCAAGATAACCCCGGAAGGTTATAACGTGGTTATGCAGGGGGACGTTACAGCCATAATTGAAATGACGGTTACGGAAAGACGCAAGATTATTGATGAGATTGCGGGCGTGGCAGAGTTCGATGATAAAAAAGAACAGGCATTGAATGAACTGGAGATTGTTCGCGAGAGGATTGAGCGGGTGGACATCATACTTGCAGAGGTCGATGACCAGTTAACGAAACTCAGGCAGGAACGCGACCAGGCTTTGAAATACCAGTCCCTGCGGGATGAGAAACGGAAATATGAAGGATACATCCTGCTGGCTAAACTCAAGGATGCAAAAAATGAACTGGATAAGCTGACAGCAGAGCTTCAGGATAAAGAATCTAAAAAAGAAGACGTTATTAAACAGGTTGACCAGCGAAAACAGGAGCTGCGCGAAATTGAGGACAAACTTTCAGGTTTGAACGCATTGATAATCCAGAAAGGCGAAGATGAACAGATAGCTCTCAGGAAAGAGATTGAATCCATAAGGGGCGAGATATCCAGATGTAACAGTACTATCGAGCTTGCCGAGAATGAAATAAATGATATCGAGTCCCAGAAAAGAAAAGCTTTCCTTGATATTGATGATATCCAGGGCAAAGTTGCGGAATTTAACGATAAATTAAATGAAGAAACACGGAGAAAAGATACGCTCTCCAACGAGGTTAATGATAAAAACACGCGATTACTGGTTATAAAAAGCAATATTGCGGAAGTGGATGCAAAATTTGCCAAGACACGGGATAAACTCACCGAGGCAAAACAGGCGCTTGAGACGTTGAAGAACGAAAAGAATGAACTCATGCGTGAAGAAGACCGCCTGCTTGATGCGATAAGGCGAAAGTCAGAAGAGGCAAGAGACCGGGAGCTTGAGATACAGGATTCTTTGTCCAAGATAAAATCTGCGGATTTTGATGCGGATAATGCCAGGACCCAGATGGAAGAAATCAAAGCCCAGAAGCAGGAAGTAGCAAAAGACGCCTTTGACCTTGAGAAAAACAGGGCGCAGATAAAAAGCGTGATAGCTGACATCGAGAACCAGCTTCGGACATTCCAGCAGGAGTATGCAAAATCCGAGGCGCGGATAAAAGCTGCGGCTGAAATCAATTACAGCGAGCCTGTGGAGTCTATCCTTCGCGCGAAAAAAAATAAGGAACTTCCGGGTATTTACGGGACGATAGCGGAACTCGGGAAAGTTGATAAAAAGTACTCTGTGGCTCTTGAGATAGCGGCGGGCGCGCGTATGCAGTCTGTTGTTGTGGATAACGACGAGGATGCTGCCAGGGCGATTAATTACCTGAAGGAAAAACGTCTTGGGAGGGTGACTTTCCTGCCTCTTAACAGGATGGAGGCGAGGCACAAGCTGTCCGGGGCGGAAAAAGAAGGCGTTATCGACTATGCGATTAACCTTGTTAATTATGATAAAAAGTTTGACCCGGCATTCTGGTATGTTTTCAAGGACACGCTGGTTTCCCCTGACATGACAACGGCAAGGCGGCTCATGGGCGGAAGGCGCCTTGTGACGCTTGAAGGGGAATTGATTGAGAAAGCGGGAGCGATGACGGGAGGCACGATACGGTCAAAACTCTCATTCGCCTCGGGCGAACCGGAAAATATTAAAAAAATTGCAGAGGAAATATCAGAATACGAAGGCAGGCGTAAATCTGCCCTGAACAAACTTGGAAAGTTCGAAGAACACCTGGAGGCTGTAAAGGGGCAATCCGCGGGTTTTGATAATGAGATTACAAAACTTGAATTGCAGATGACCGAGATTAAGAGCCGGGGCACGCGGCTGGCTGAACTCATAGAAACAAGGAAAAAGGAACTCAAAGAAATAGAAGTCGCGCGCGCAACTATAAAGAAGGATATGGACAGTATCGAAGAGCAAAAGCGAGCGAAAGATGCGGCGGTTAATACTTTATTGGACGAGATAGCAAAGACCGAAGAGCAGCTAATCGGTTCGCAAGTCCCCGAGCTTAACAACAAGGCATTATTGATCGAGGAAGAAATCCAGAGGCTTGATGGAAGGCTCAGGGATATTGAGGCAGGGCTCAATGCGATTACACTTGAGCGGAAGTATGCGCAGGCAAAAATAGACGAGACAAAAGAACGGCTCACTCTTCTTGATAAAAAGAAAAACGAACACAGGGAAAGGATTAATGGCGGAAGAGAACAAACCAAAAAACTGGAGGCTGAACTGGAGGTTAAGAACCTCAGGGAAAAAGAACTGGGCGGGGAACTGCTGGAACTCCAGAACAAGCGCGCTCTTGTCCAGAAAGAACACTCTTCGCTCAAGGAAAGGCTTGAGGACATCCTGAGAATGCAAAACGATATGGAACGGAATTTGGCGGCGCTCTATTCTACAAAAGAGGCTTTGACGGAACAGATAATCAAGCTCGATAATGAAATCGCAGGACTTGGCATAAACCGCGATGAAGATGTCCCGTCTTCGGAATCCATAGCTTCGCGGATAGCCGCGCTTACGCGGGCAATGGAGAAACTTGAGCCTGTTAACATGAGGGCGATTGATGAGT
>JBAQYK010000312.1:0-2884 GCA_049299995.1 Candidatus Methanoperedens sp. | reverse complement strand
GTTCTCCTTTTTTCTCTTTTACCTTCTGCACAAGTTCAAAAATCTCTTCAACCTTATCCCCCGTAACGCACAGGGTTATTGACCCCTCTCCACCTGCCACGCCCCCTGCGCCTATCGGGAAAGCATCATCGGCGCCAAGCAGCATGAGCGCTTCCACTTCGGTAATAACCGTCCCGCAGAGAGGCATCATACCAACAGGAAGACCTGTTGCTTTAATGCAGCGCTGGATACCGATTATTTTTGAAATCTCTGTTACAGAATATGGTATGGACTTTTCAAGACCCACGGGAATAACGAGGTTTATGCCTCTTGCCATGACGGTTCCAAGAATACTTCCTGTTGTCCCGCCGAGAGGATTTGCCAGCATGACGCCTGCTATGCCATCTGGGTCAAGGGCATTTGCTCCTTTTATAACCACGTCCTGGGATGTCATTTCATTTATTACGCCTTCTCCGTTCACTTCCTTTCCGTTTTTCAGGGCAATCATGGGCAAGCGCCTGTCCTGCGGCACAACGGCTGCCGTCCCATCGATATATCCCGCCGCATACCTGAGATGGTCTATCTTCTTTCCGGTAAGTTCCTCTGCCACGTATGCATTCGTAGTGCCGAGCGTTATCAGGATAATTCCTTTTTTCAGCGCCTGCTGGACGACCGGGAGCTTCTTTACTCCCATAGCTATAATTCGCTTTGATTCTCGGGGTGTCAGTGTTATTTGTATTTGTTTCATAAGATCACTTCTATTGCTCTTTATAAGATAGCTGTTCAGAGTATAACTATACAATTATATAATTTATTTATTAAAATAAATCCTTTTGCCTATTCTTCATTGCCTTTGAGCCCAACTTCCTGCATAAGATCTTTTTCTGTTATCATATTTTTCAAACTATCGGCTTCATCTCTGTATTTTTCAGATAATTCCTTATATTTAGCCTCGGTTATCTCGCCCTGCGCAACCCTCTCATCCAGTTTATCAAGAAGCTCATTGATTTTACTGAGCCTTTCTTTTAACGTATTTAAATCATCAATAGCTACCTTGGGTTTATGGTGAACAGCAGGGTAAGTAATCGGTTTTGGTCTCACCGGGGCTGGTTCGAAAGTAGGCGTTGGCTCAAAAGCAGGTGTTGCGGCTTTCTTGCAGTGAGGACACCGTGTTAATCTTTCTAATTTTTCATTCCCGCAGTAATCACATAAAACAAAATTTCCTTTTGGTCGAAAAATAAGATACACCAGCAATCCAAATAAACCCGAGAAAAATGCCAGAAATCCCCACAGGGTTCCGCTTGTTCCCCGTTTATTGGCATCCCTGGCAACCCAGACGAAAACATATATCCAGACAATAAATAGTATCAAAATGAACGTAATTCCGATGATAACAGGAGTTGTTGAACTATCACCCGTTGGCGTATATATAGGTCTGGGCTTCGTGTATATCGGCGCAGGATTTGCCTCTACGGTAATTTGAATCACCGTGTCGCCTGTAACCGAGCAAGTTTCCCCCGAAACATATTTGCAGCCCCATTTCCAAGTTATCTCATAGTATCCAGGATATTGATTCTCTGGAACTTTTACTGTATAGTACCGCAAATTGGACTTGCCCTTATCGACTATACCGAAATCCACATGTCTTGGCGCGACCCATGATGCAGCATTGCCGGAAGCGTCAGCCCAGGCGTATGAGCTGCCGTAAGGTGCGCTGAATTCCAGAGATTCACTTTGCTCTTCTCCCGGTGTTAAGGTAAGAGACATGTATTTATTTGCGGTTGTTGACGCTGGCTTCGCCTTTACGGTAATTTGAAGCACCGTGTCGCTTGTAACTGTACAGGCAGTTCCATCCGTGTACCTGCAGCTAAATTTCCATATCAACTCATAGTATCCAGGGTTCTGATTCCTGGGAATCTTTATGGTATAGTCCCGTTTACTTATATCCCCCGGGTCAATCGTGCCGAAATCTATGCGTCTTGGCGTGACCCACGATACAGCGCTGCCGGAAGCTTCAACCGTGGCAAATAAGCGTTTATAAGCTCCTGTAAAACTCGTTGTCCTGGTTATCTCATCTCCAGGTGATACGGTAAGAGGTACGTATTCATGCTGGATAGCTGCAGCTAAATCCGTGTTAACGAAGAAAATAAAAAAAACAATCAGAATAACATTTATTCTATGATTCATGTGACTGTGGTAGATATGCATTTTAGCTGAATCACCGCCTTCTGTTAACAGAGCTTGAGATTGTAAACAATCTGTTCTCCATATTTTAACCGTTAATTTATATTCTATGTATAGTATTTTCCTTTTTCATGGATGAATGAACGGATCTTTTTCAGTTTCGCCGCTTCGTTTTCAAGAGCCGCGAATTTGCTTTTCAACTCGGAAATCTTTCTCATATACTTATTTTTCAAATCATTATATGTCTGGTCTGAAATCTCATTATTTACAAGCCTGGTTCCGAGTTTGCCAAGGATATCCTCGTTTTTCTTTATTTGTCCCTGCAACTGCTGCGCATCATTTTCAGCATTTGCTATCTCAGCATCAAGCGTTGAGATAGCGGTATTGACCCCGGAACCCATGTAGTTCCTTGTCTCGATATCGAGATTTTCAGGAGGAAGTTCCTGATGCTGCTTTTGTTTTTCAATTTCAAATGCGGATTTTTTCTTTTCCGCAACCTTAACTTCATGTTTTGGTTCTTCCACGGATTCCTTCACATATTCCGGTTCTTCTTCGATTTCTGCCGGTTGTGCCCGAACTTCCATGGCTGGTTCTTCACCTTTTGATATTTTACCTTTTACTGATTTAATTACTTTGTTAATAATTATATATGCTGTAAAAATAATCGCAATGATGGCTATAATTCCAATGAGAGCAGACCCCCCGTCGGAAGGTTCAACGC
>JBAQYK010000311.1:0-2785 GCA_049299995.1 Candidatus Methanoperedens sp. | reverse complement strand
GGCAGAGCCGGAGAATGCCCGGGACATTTCGGGCACATCGAGCTTGTTGCGCCTGTTATCCATGTAGGTTTTGCAAAGCTGATACGCAAGATTCTAAGAGCCACATGCTGGAAATGCGGTGCGCTGCTACTTGCGCCAGATGAGAAAAAGAAGTATCTTGAACAGATAAAAACGCTTAAAAAGATGGGGCAATCCATCGAAGACGTGGTTAATGAGGTTTTTAAAGAAGCAAGAAAAACAGGAACATGCACATACTGCAACGAGGAGCAGAAAGAAATCAAGTTCGAAAAACCCACTACTTATATCGAAGATGGTCATAAACTGATGCCCACCGATATCCGTTCACGTCTTGAAAAAATAACTGATGAGGATATCGAAGTAATCGGGATGGATCCAAATAATGCGCGCCCTGAATGGATTATCTTTACAGTATTGCCTGTTCCCCCGGTAACGATGCGACCTTCAATTACACTCGAATCTGGTCAGCGCAGTGAAGATGACCTTACACACAAACTGGTGGATATCATAAGGATTAACCAGAGATTCCAGGAAAACCGTGAAGCTGGAGCACCCCAGTTGATTATCGAGGATTTATGGGAATTACTGCAGTACCACGTAACGACGTTTATAGATAATGCGGTTTCAGGTGTGCCCCCGGCGAGGCACAGGTCTGGGAGACCCCTGAAAACACTTTCCCAGAGGTTGAAAGGCAAAGAGGGGCGGTTCAGGGGAAGCTTATCCGGGAAACGTGTTAATTTCTCGGCAAGAACCGTGATTTCGCCAGACCCGAATCTTAAGATTTACGAAGTCGGGGTTCCGCTGGCTATTGCAAAAGAGCTTACAGTCACAATGAACGTAACCCCGAGAAATATCGACGAAGTGAAAGAATACGTAAGGCGTGGACCTGATAACCATCCCGGCGCCAATTATATTGTCAGGGCGGACGGGCGCAGGGTAAAAATTACGGATAAGAACTGCGGTGAACTTGCAGACCTTGTTGAACTCGGATGGAAAATTGACAGGCAGCTAAAGGATGGGGATATTGTATTATTCAACAGGCAGCCCTCACTTCACAGGATGAGCATCATGGCTCATGAAATAAAAGTGCTGCCGCACAAGACATTCAGGCTTAATCCGGCAGTATGCCCGCCGTATAACGCAGACTTTGACGGCGATGAAATGAACATGCACGTTCCGCAAACAGAGGATGCGAGGGCCGAGGCGAAAATCCTGATGCACGTCAAGGAAAACATCCTGTCCCCGAGGTTCGGAGGACCGATTATCGGGGGTATCCACGACCATATATCAGGTTTGTTCCTGCTTACGAACAGTAAAGAAAAAATATACAAGGCAGATGCCATGGAGCTTCTTGCAAAATCCGAGATACGGGAGTTGCCTGAACCTGCGGGAACAGAAAACAAGAAACCTTACTGGACTGGAAAACAGATATTCAGCCAGATTCTTCCAAAAGGATTGAACCTTGAATTCAAGGCTGAAATATGTGAAAATTGTGATACCTGCAAAGGCGTGGATTGCGAACATGATGCATATGTGGTCATTAACGACGGCGTGCTTGAGAAGGGGTCTATTGATGAAAAAGCAGTGGGCGCTTTCAAGAGTGTGATACTTGACAAACTGATAAAAGAATTCAACCCTGAAATCGCATGTAAATTCATAGATGATGCGACACGGCTTTCGGTTAGAGGTATTATGCGGTGCGGGTTCAGTTTTGGCATAGAAGACGAATCTTTACCCACAGAAGCCCAAAACCAGATAAGTGAGGAACTCACAAAGGCGAGAAACAGTGTTGAAAAATTGATAGATAACTATAAAGAGGGAAATCTCGAACAATTGCCTGGGCGAACTATCGAAGAAACACTCGAAATGGAAATAATGAAAAAACTGAGCACGGCACGAGACTTAACGGGCGACATTGCTGGACGTCATCTTGGAATGGACAATTCTGCTGTGATAATGGCAAAATCAGGCGCCAGGGGTTCAATGCTCAACCTGACACAGATGGCAGCCTGTGTGGGACAGCAGGCAGTGCGCGGCGAGCGTATCCGGAGAGGATATGCAGGGCGCACGTTATCCCACTTTGATAAGGGCGACCTGGGAGCCGAAGCCCACGGGTTTGTGAAGGCAAGCTACAAAGGCGGTCTATCGCCCACGGAATATTTCTTCCATGCCATAGGCGGACGAGAAGGTCTTGTGGATACGGCGGTGAGGACATCACAGTCCGGCTATCTGCAGCGACGGCTTGTGAATGCCTTGCAGGATTTGGAGGTACAGTATGATGGCACAGTGCGGGATACAAGGAACATGATTATCCAGTTCAAGTTCGGGGAAGACGGGATTAACCCCACGAAGAGTGATTTCAGCAAGCCCGATGCTATGAAGCGTATTATTGATTCGGTATCGGGGGTGAAGGAATGAGCGTTACCCAAAAAAGTATCGAGGAGACTGTTTCAGAACTCCCATTGCCCCAGAATGTCATTAATAACCTGATTCGCGGGCTTAAAGACAGGAAGGTTACAAAGAAACAGATGGATGAAATAACCGAACGCGTGCTTACAGGCTACAATAATGCCAAAATCGAGGCTGGAGAAGCAGCGGGAGTTGTTTCAGCCCAATCAATCGGCGAGCCCGGCACTCAAATGACAATGAGAACTTTCCACTATGCAGGCGTGGCGGAAATAAACGTTACGCTCGGATTGCCGCGCCTCATTGAAATCGTGGATGCAAGAAAAAACCCAAGTACTCCGATGATGACGATTTTCCTGGA
>JBAQYK010000310.1:0-2673 GCA_049299995.1 Candidatus Methanoperedens sp. | reverse complement strand
GCCTTTGAAACCCTCAGGACCTACTACTGATAGCGGCTGGTGTGTAATCATGGGCATGGCATTCATGGCAGCCCACGCCAGCGAGTGCTTGCCTGCGCGGTACTGCTCCACCTGCTTTGTGTGGCAGTTTTTACAGGTGTCCGGGGTTGGCAGCCTTGCTTTTACAATGTCAGTGGCATCTTTATGCTCCGAGCCGTGACAGACAGAGCAGTCGAGTCCTTTCTGACCCATTTTTCCGTTTTGCCACTGGGCGACAATGCCCGGGTTTTCTTTTTTGTGACAATCTATGCAGGCGCTTGCGCCCTGAGCCGTAACAACCGGGGCAATCAGGACTAACATTAACATCGCTGCCAGCATCAAAATTACCATACTGAAAAGAGCATATTTGCTCGAATTTTTATTATACATAACACCCCACCTTCAATATACAATTACATTTACGCCTAAATAAAACTATCGAACTCTTCCAGTCCAAATCTACCTCTCATGCCTTCTCCAGCGTCCGGGGATAGCCAGTCAGTACTTTGTGTCCACTTTCCGTCACTACCACGGTATCCTCAACCCGCACACCGAAGTCGCCAAGATAAAGCCCGCAATTGCCAACAGAAATGACCACGTTTGCAGGCAGCGGAGGAGCTTCCTTCTCGCCGTGGAAGAACGCATGACCGGGCGGAAGGGGAGTTTCTTCAAACTCGATACCCACGCCGTGAATGGGAGGTCCGAATATATGCTTTTCGTGTCCCGCATCCTTAATAACGCCGTGCAAAGTCTCCTCAAGCTCTGCAATACCCACGCCGGCTTTTACCTTTGCAATCGTTGCCTGCTGGGCTCTGAGATACTGGTCATAAGCATCCTGCTGCTTTGCATTGGGCTTGCCCACGCATACGGTGCGACAAATATCGGCGCTGTAACCGTTGACTATTGGATGGATGTCTATCATTACCAGATCGCCTTTTTGCAGTTTACGAAGAGTGGGCAGCCCGTGTGCGATATTAGTCCTGGGACCCGAACTTACATACGTGCGCCAGAATTCTTCCGCCCCGGCATTCCGCATCGCATGCTCAGCCTCCGCCGCTACCTGGCTTTCAGTGACGCCCGGTTTTACAGCCCAAACCGCCGCCTTCATACCCGCATCAGCCACTTTCGCAGCATCCTGGATTCGCATGACCTCATCTGCATCCTTGACCATCCGCAGTTCTGACATGATATGAGTGGCATCTTTAACAGCTATTTTTTCAGGCTTGGCATGGGGATGCGTGAACATGCCCATCATTGACTGCGTGAGGAACGTGTATTCCAGTCCCACCGAACCCTTACTGATACCAAAATGTTCGAAGTAATGATGGATGGAATGGATCATGCCCACCTCGTTCTCAAATCCCATTATATGGTCAAAGTGAGCAAGCCTCTTTACGTCCTCTACATCGGTCTCTGGCACGCCCAGCGCCACCGCACTGTCCTGTGTTATCATTGCAAACGAGCACAGGCGCCCGTCGCCGGTCAGATAGAACATGTTTGCAGGCTTGGCGAGAAGTAAAACGTCAAGATTGGCTTTTTTCATAAGGCGGCTGCATTTTTCCAGACGGTCTGGATATGGGTCAACATTCATTTCTATACCTCCTTTGAGAATCTTACCCGATTATTGCTAAGAACCCGTATCGACTTAGCAAATTATTATGTGTTTTCCCCGTTTTTCCACAAATAATACTGGTCTTACTATTACATTAATCTTTTGCCATCAAAACTTCATCCATGCTCCCGCTCCTGAACCCCATGAGGTCAAACGTGACATAGGAAAAACCGAGCCTTTTAAGTTCCGATACAACAGCCTCGCGCATCTCCATAAATCGCGCAATCTCATCGGGCATGATCTCTATCCGTGCGATGCCTGCATGGTCGCGCACCCTTACAACCTCAAACCCATTTTTCCTGAGAAAATCTTCTGCATAACCCACGCGCTTTAACCCTTCAGTAGTAATTGCCTGCCCGTATGGGAAACGCGAGGAAAGGCATGCCATTGAGGGTTTATTCGCAACTGAAAGACCCAGCCGGCGCGCTATTTCCCGTATCTCCTCCTTTGTAACCTTGAATTCAACAAAGGGGTTATAGACACCCTCTTCCACGACAGCCCTGTGACCCGGTCTGTGTGCTTTCAGCTCCGAAATATTAGTACCATCAACAATATTTTTCATGCCGTACTGCGCTGCAATTTTTTTCAACTCGCGGAACAGTCCCTTCTTGCAGTAATAGCACCTGTCCACAGGGTTTTTTGCAAATTCAGGCTCGCCGAGTTCATCATAATAAATAACAACGTGCCTGATTCCTATCTCTCTTGCAACTTCCTTAGCGCACTCAAGCTCGCCAGGCGCAAGCGTCTGCGAATCGGCGGTCACGGCAATTGCGTTGTTCCCAAGCGCCCCGTATGCCAGCGCCGAAAGCACGGAGCTGTCCACGCCGCCTGAGAACGCAACGAGAACGCTGCCTTTTTCCGCCAGCGCCTTTAGAATTGACTGCATCTTATGTTCAATTGACATTACGGTTCACAATAATCCGCAAAGATGTAAGGATTTCTGTGAGAGCGCAGGAAACCTTGATGGTAGTTTCCAGAAGAAATAGGGGTAAGTTGGTAAAATCATTATTACAGTGGGTTTAAAATTTAGAGTTCCTGTGGTG
>JBAQYK010000309.1:0-2887 GCA_049299995.1 Candidatus Methanoperedens sp. | reverse complement strand
GCGTTACCATCATTAAGAAGAGTGACAAAAGGAACCTCCCCTAAACTAGCATTTGACCATGCTGTTTTGAAGGCATTTACAATATCAAGGTTCATAATTGATTCAATCTTGTTGTCCAGGATTTGGTCGGACAAAATCGGTGGAAAAGTACTAAGTATCTTGCTCGTTCCTGCCACACGATTATTTCTGACCGGTCCCGGCCAAGAGATGCCAATAGCCAGGATCTTGCTGTCTTTATTGTTTCCATGCACTCCAATAATGCCAAGGTCGATGATCATCCTAATGTTTCTAGATACGGTATCTACAATCCGGTCGGAAAATTCTCTTAGCCTTCTCTCGAATATTTGCCTCGGACTTTCATTCTCGAGACTTTTGAAATTCTGGTCAAACGTCAGCATTCTGAACGATGATCCTACGTCATGAAAGCTTCCGTCTCTTCCCGAAAATTGGTAAAATTGAAACTTGGTCAGAGTTGCACCAATATCAATACCTAAGAAAAGACTTCTTTCCCATTCTCCCTGATTGGTTAAGTAATTATCTAACCGTTCATCAAGATCACTAATCTTGTTGCGCAATGAGAGTGACGCCCGAAAAGGAACATACTCAACGTTCTCTCGTTCAGTGTTATAATCTCTCAAATATTTTTCCACGAGAACAGGATATCCATTTATCTCCCTAAATTCATCGATTAGCTCGGACCATTCTGCGGGAGTCATACAATGATCGCATTCTTTGCCTTCATGTGGATTACCCTGACTCGAACTGAAATTAAGCTGCGCCAATCCTATGTCGCATTTACGAAAACCTACTGACATTGCGCGATTGAGTACTACTGCGTGTAAGTAGTTAGCGATAAGCTCGATCTCAGTCTTATGGTCCTCCTTGCACAGTCCCTGCGGGATATGTACTATCTCTTGGTGCTGCTCATCGTGCTGCTCATCGTGCTGTGCATCGAAGGTGATCGGTATAGATAGGCATCTGTTTGGCCTCAAACGATACACTACTTCAATTATACGTTTGAGAAGCGGAGTGGGCATATACAAGCGCCGATCCTTGCTCTCTGTCAGCGTATCCTTTTCAAGTTGAAATGCTTCTTTAGCGTGCTTTAGAAGATGTATAAACAGTTCACCCGCTGATCGCTCTATATCATGTTCAGAAGTATGATATGTAGCGGTATTACCGAATGGACCATGCGATGTTGGATTATCACTATCTATGACCCCAGCAAAAAGGAGTTGTTCAGCTGCAAGATGATCATTAAGGAACACTTCGATCACTTCTTCAGCATTCCCTGGACGAAAGCAATCTGGAACCCTTAGCAGCCTAGTGTAAAAATATTTATCAAACTCGGTTTCCACTTTGGCTTTTCTTATATAAGTAGATATGACATTCTTAAGATCTTCTGTTTGCTTTCGGCCAAATGAGAAGGCTACTATATTTCTACCGTCCTGTATCTCTCTTCGCTGAACTAACTCTTGAAAGGCAATCATATCATCTTGGGGCACTACTAATGATGTTGCAAAGGACCATGTATACTTAGATGTGCGGTTCAGCGGTATTCTAGCGGGATCAAAGATTGCTACAACGTTTCTTTCTAATGTCACCGGAGCAAGTTCTTTAATGAGATCTTCGGTTAAGTTTCGGGGCTCAATACCTTTTTGATGAGCATACTCCAGTAACTGGTCCTCACTACGGAACGCAATATCTTCGAGAGGCACCAAATCTGCGCAACCAGTGTCAGTAAGAACGAACCATGTTGGCTTTCCCCATCTTCTATCTACACCCTCATTAATAATTTGCAAAGCTTCAGAGGATTCGTACCCAGGCAACTTATGATTTCTTGCTTCTTCAACGACCGCTATCACTTTTAATGCCGTCCTGAGGACTGCAGGGCGAAGTCCGCTCCGTTTTGCAACATCTTCACATTTGCTTATGAAAGTGTTGTCTCCTGTTCCCCGAGTCCATTGCCCCGTAGCTGACTGATAACGAATAAAGAGAATAATAATGTCAAGATAATCTGAAGGTAGTTCTGGCCATTTGCTTCTGAGCTCGGTCTTGGCACGTCCTGCACTATATGCTTCCCACAGAGCCGGTCTGAAATAATCGCATTGTGATTCCGCGATAGCCACAATTAGCGCTAACGGTAAGTACATATAGAATTGCGTATCTGCAACTTGTATTCTGGTATTTAGTATATCATCAAGAGCATCTTTGAGTTGTGAACATCCATTTAGCAATCTGGATGCCTCTTCCATCAGGTCAGGTGATAGATATCTGCGAGAAATCAGATCCTCACTTGAGTCTCTAGCTAATACTAGTGCCTGGAAGAACAACAGCATTCTCAAAGTCCGCGCCATGGCACGCTTTGCGTCGGGAATTCTGTGTGTGCAAAGGTCACTTAAGGCGGGTGATAAATCTTTAAGTTGTAAAGAAGCATTCTCAGCATTGCCAATAGCTTCTATCCAACGCACGATCTCAAGACTAATTTTGATCCTCTCATCGACCTCATCATATACATCACGAAACTCAGTTCGGAAATGACCGCTGTAGTTTTTGCCGTCACTGCTGAAGACAAGAATCCGGAGCATGTCATCATTCCATCCCTTTTCCTCTTTCATTTGCTTGAATGCTTCATCGAATGTGACCATCTCATCCCCCTGCCCGATTCAGTACAACCGATCTATAGAAATAAGAGACATAATGCATCGCACTCATCTCCAAATATTAAAGAGGGTCTTTGTTTCAAAATCCTTGTGTCGAGCTTATGAAACATACATTCCAATTATCATTCCGTTCAATCTTCTTAATGCTTTGGATTCGCAGGTTCCAGCCTTAATGAAGATGAGTCCGATGAAGTCCTCATGAACTCACCAGCTTGTTCGAGAAC
>JBAQYK010000308.1:0-3378 GCA_049299995.1 Candidatus Methanoperedens sp. | reverse complement strand
GTCATTGATAACCTGCCGGCAAAAGTGTGTGCGCACTGCGGCGAGTCCATAGTAGATTATCCCACCATGAAAAAAATCGAGAACATAATTGAAAGATTCAAACAAAAAGAGATTATGGGCACCAAGTTCATAGCGTATGAAATAGATGCAAAGGCAGCGGCGCTGGCGTAAATTATTTCATAATCGAATGGAATTTATTAATTGTTTTTTGCACAATAATTAAAGATTGCACAGGTATTGTTTGTACACGTCACATTTTTTTCTTTTTTACAATTATCTGCAAAATCAAACAGTGGTAGGTCGTAAAAATAATTAAAATATTTGCTGATAATTTTACTATTTTCAATAACTGAATTTGTATCAAAATCTGGATAATACGGGAATCCGATTGTTTTCATTATGCCTTTTACTTTTGTATCAGGAACACAGCAGTATTCATCTGCAATATTAATTCTATCGCTACACTTTAACTCCCTTAATATCAATGGAACTTTAACTCTAATCAATGGTTTTCTAATGACCTTACCGTTCTTTCCATTAATTTCAATTTTTAGCCTTTTATCATTCATTCTATCAAAGATACTGGGATTAATTTGGGGTTTATGCCCTTTTAAAATCTCATCAATTCTTAGAATATCTTTCAAATATTCGTATTCGCATGCTATTTTGTGCAGTCTTTCAAAAACACCATCTTTTCCTTTTTTAATGTAAAGGTTACCTCTTTTATGTAAGTTTGAATCCTCCTTTCGACATGCCATACGCGCAAGCTCATTCATTTCTCTTTCTAAGGTTTCCTTATTCAAACCGTCTATGAAACTTCGATTACACCATTCTTTAATATTTACTAAATCTCTTTTATATAAAATTACTATTAGACCAGCCGCATTTTCCCATTTGTAATTTGGCATATTCCATATAGTTGCCAAAAAAATTAATGCAATAATATCTTTCTCTTTTCCAAAATCTAAATTAAAATATTCTTCTTTTTCTTTGCTTAATCTAATTGGGTATTGACTAAACCATCCATTATAACGAGTTTCATTTGGATAAGTTCCGTTGATTATTATATTTGATACTGCTCTCAAATCATTTTCCGAAATGCAGACATTAACTTTCATCGAAAACAAATCTCCACTTTTACATCAACCACTTCGGCAGCCTCTGCTTAGCCATCAAATCCTTTACATCCTCGGCGCTCCTGATAACATCCGCAACCCCATCCTTCACCAGCACCTCGGCGCACCTCGGTCTTCCGTTATACTGGCTGCTCATGCTGAACCCGTAGGCTCCGGCATCCAGGAGGGCAATCAGGTCGCCCTTCTCAATTTGCGGAAGCTTCCTGTCGTGGGCAAGAATATCGCCTGTCTCGCATATCGGTCCCACGATAGTGTAAGTATCCTCAGGCTGCGATGCTGCCTTGTTCGCCACGACGGCATAATGGTACGAATCGTACATTGCAGGTCGAATAAGGAGATTAAAACCGGCATCCACGCCCACAAAATTCTTTGCAGCTTTTTTCACGGTATTCACGCGGGTAAGAAGGATTGTCGTGTCGCCCACGATATAGCGCCCCGGCTCAAGAATGAGCTTTGGTGAGATTCCAAGGGCTTTTGTTCTTTCCCTGAATATCGGAAGAATCGCATCCGCGTGGTCTTTTGGTTTTGGCGTCTGCGCCTCATCTTTCTTATAAGGAATACCAAGCCCTGAGCCCATATCTACAAATTTAAGGTGAATTCCGAGTGCTGTCACTTTTTCCACTAAATCCATCATCTTCTGTGCAGCCTCGGTAAACGGCGCAGTATCCAGTATCTGTGAACCGATGTGGCAGTGTATTCCTGAGGGTAAGATTCCCGGAAGCTCTGAAGCCTCGCGATAGACACTTACAACTTCCTCAGAGGGTATCCCGAATTTGGAAGAACGCAGTCCCGTAGATATTTTGGGATGCGTCTTCGGGGAAACATCAGGGTTCACGCGGAACGCAATTTCCACTTCTTTCCCTGCCTTTTGCGCTATTTCAGATAAGGTATGCAGTTCATCTCTTGAATCCACGGATACCTTTACGCCAAGCTCCACCGCTTTTTGAAGCTCGTAATCGGTCTTTGAATTGCCGTTGAAAAGGAGCTTCTCGCGCGGGATTCCGGCAAGTAGCGCCATATAAAGCTCGCCGTAGCTGAAAACATCCGCGCCTGCCCCCTCTCTTGCAAGCAGCCTCAAAATCGCAAAGCTTCCATTGGCTTTGGCTGCGTAATAGATGTCGGCATCAGGAAACGCTTTCCTGTAAGCCCGGAAATTCTCAACAACACGGGACTCATTGGTAACATACAATGGCGTACCATACCGGTTTGCGAGTTCTGTTGTGTCCGCTTTGCCGATTATCAGGTGATTATTCTCTATTTCAAGATGATTTTTTATCGTAAACATAGTGCCACAATTAACCGATATTGTATTATAGTTTTCACTTTTAGGAGCAAACTGACTGTAAGCTTTAATATGTTTAAGACACAAGATTCAGATATGCCAAAAGTTGAAGTTCTTCTCGCCACAGATGGTTCCGAATCTGCAAAAAAAGCAGAGATTGCCGCGCTTAAAATTGCAAAATCGTATAATATCCGCATGGCTGCGCTGTTTGTTGTAAACGTCCCTTCCACGTCGGATAGGGGCGAACTTATAAAATACGGGGAAAAGGTACTTGATGAAGTAATGGCTGACGGCAAGAAAATGGGGGTAGAAGTGCAGAAAATATTGAAACTCGGCAGTCCTGCGGAGACTATTTTGAACGTGTCAAAAAACCTCAAAGTCCATACAATCGTAATGGGCTCTGAAGGCAGGAAAGGATTAAAAAGAGCGCTTCTGGGCAGTGTGGCTGAGAACGTGGTGCGAAATGCTGAATGCACGGTACTTGTTGCAAGATAATCAAAATAAGAAATAAAGACCGGGTGGAAATATGAAATACACAAATATACAGATTTCAGCGGATTCAGGCGCCGAAGAAATTACGCCTTTTGCCATGGCGATACATGAACTTTTGGGGCTGCCTGTGACCATGAGGACGCTGGATAAGAAAGGCGTCAGGATTGAAAAAGGAAAAATCCTCGATAATAATTACACAGGTCCCGTGCTTGAGCAGGTTTTAAAAGAAAATAAGGTCATACGTACAATCCCGATAACAGGCAAATATACAGGGATTCCTGTGATAGTTACCCCGATAAGAAATAAAGAAGGATACGGGATTGCAGCAATCGGGGTGGTTGATGTGGTGGGTACTGTGGATCTGGGTCTTATATTCGGAGATTATCCTGAAGTGGTAAAACAGGTGCAAGAGTGCGTGAGGGCGCGCGTGACTGTTCCTTGAAAAACTTTAAGAAAGTTTTATCAAAA
>JBAQYK010000307.1:0-7101 GCA_049299995.1 Candidatus Methanoperedens sp. | reverse complement strand
TTATAAGCTGAGTATAAATAAGTAACGAGTGCGAAGGTGTGTTTCGATTGAAAAACAGGATTTAATCACAATCGTAATGAATAAATAGTAGAAAGAATTAATAACAGTTATAATAAGCGGATTAATGGCGGAGTGTAAATGTAAAACGGTGCCATTGATTCATCATTGACATTCGGTGAGAAGGGTATACGGTTTATGAATAGTTTGAATCAGCTTATTGTTTTTTCCATAGATGAGCAGCGATACGCATTGCCTCTTTCGACCGTAGAACGGGTTGTCCGTGCGGTTGAAGTTACCCTCCTGCCAAAAGCGCCGGATATAGTCCTCGGCGTTGTCAATGTGCAGGGACGGATAATTCCCGTTGTAAATATCCGCAGACGCTTCGGATTACGAGAGCAGGAGATTAACCTGAATGACCAGTTGGTTATTGCATATACATCAAAGCGAAGTATTGCGTTTGTAGCTGATAGTGTTAGCGGCGTGATTGGAATCCCTGAAAAAGAAGTCGTTGCGGCAGAAGAAATCCTGCCGGGCATGGAATATGTCAAAGGCATAGTAAAACAGGATGACGGCATGATTCATATTCTCGACATTGATTCAATTCTGTATTTCGGGGAAGTAAAATCGCTGGACGATTGCCTTGAAGAAGACATAGGAGTCAAAAAATGACGTCCGGGATTTCAGAAACTTTACTCTCAGAGCTAAGCGAATTTGTGGCTACTCGTATGGGCTTGCACTTTCCGGAGGAACGCTGGCGCGATCTCGAAAACGGCGTTAGCTCAGCCGCTGCTGAGTTTGGTTTTAAGGACGCTGAAACCTGCATTAAATGGCTGGTTTCGTCACAGTTAATGAAGCAAGAGCTTGAGATTCTTGCAAGCCATCTTACTATTGGTGAAACATACTTCTTTCGGGAGAAGAAAAGTTTTGAGGTTTTAGAAGAGCATATTCTACCCGGTTTTATTCGCTCCCGCGTGGGAAATGAAAAGTGCCTTCGAATCTGGAGCGCAGGCTGCGCCACGGGAGAAGAACCTTATTCTATAATGATTTTGTTGAGCAGGATGATTCCCGATATTAAAGACTGGAACATTACAATATTAGCCACTGACATTAACCCGCGTTTTCTCAAGAAGGCGCAAAAAGGCTTGTACAGCGAATGGTCGTTCAGGGATGTGCCAGCGTGGACTAAAAATTATTTCAATAAGACAAAACACGGTTTTGAGATTATCCCCGATATAAGGAAAATGGTGACTTTTTCCTATCATAATCTGGCAGAGGACGCTTATCCCTCGCTTCTGAACAATACCAGCGCAATGGACATTATTTTTTGCCGCAATGTGCTGATGTATTTTTCAGAGGAGCGTGCAAAGCAGGTCGTTGCGGCTCTTTATCTATGCCTCGTGGATGGCGGCTGGCTTGTGGTCAGCCCTGTTGAGACGTCTCATGTTCTATATTCACAGTATGTTGCGGTCAATTTCCCGGGAGCAATTTACTATAAGAAAGTTATCGCCAGGTCTCAAAGGATAGAAGAATTTATTCCGGAGAAGATTTACCGTCCGCCTGAAGAAATCCGGGTTGCACCGTTACCAGTTGAGCATATACCTATACCTGAGATTCAGTCACCTGAAGAAAAGATAAAGACCGCCATAGAGGAACAAAAATCAGCAGAACCGGATGAGTATAAGGAAGCTTTGATGCTTTACCAGCAGGGTATGTATGCACAGGCGGTTGATAAACTAATTGACCTGGCATCGCAGGATCACGATACAAAAGCTATGGTTCTTCTGGCAAGAGCTTATGCCAATTATGGAAAATCAGTTCCGGCGCTTGAATGGTGCGAAAAAGCCATTGCTATTGACAGGTTGAATCCCGGCTGCCATTATCTCTATGCCATGATATTGCAGGAGCGGGGGCAGGTTGAAGAGGCTGTAAAGTCGCTTCAGCGCGCGCTTTACCTTGACCAGGATTTTGTGCTGGCGCATTTTGCCCTGGGAAATCTCAGCAAACAGCGGGGGAAAATGAAAGAATCGGACAGGTATTTTGAGAATGCGCTTGCGCTTTTGGGAAAGTTCAAAAATGATGAAATACTGCCCGAGTCCGAAGGGATTACAGCAGGCAGGCTCTCTGAAATTATAACATCTATAAAAGGAAAGGTGATGCTGGTATGAATAGTTTTACAGAACCCGCCGCTCTGGATAAAAGAAAGCTCCTTAAAGCAAGAGCCATGGCGCTGGCAAAGAAACCGGAAAAGAAGGAAGTCGATGAATATATCGAAGTCGTGGAATTCCAACTGGCGCATGAAAAATACGGCATACAGTCAGGCTATGTCCGCGAGGTCTATCCGCTGAAAGAACTCACACCTGTGCCGTGCACGCCGCAGTTTGTGGCTGGCATTATTAACGTGCGCGGCAAAATCCTCTCCGTCATTGACATCAAGAAATTTTTCGAGCTTCCTGAAAAAGGGATAACTGACCTTAATAAAGTTATCATCATTCACAATGGCGTGATGGAATTCGGCATTCTGGCGGACGCCGTTCTGGGCGCAAGGCAAATTCCGCTTCGGGAGTTCCAGCCGTCCCTTCCCACGCTTACAGGCATCCGCGCCGAGTATCTTAAAGGAGTAACGAAAGAGCGGCTTGTGGTTCTTGATGCTGAAAAGATACTGTCTGATAAGAATATTGTTGTTCATGAGGAAGTATGAAAACATGAGGTGTAGTAATAAAATTAATAAAGTGGAGGCAAAATAAAATGACGATAGGTAAAAAAATTATCGGCGGATATGCCGTTGTGCTGGCGCTGTTGTTAATTGCAGTAACAACCGGCTATTATACTATCAATCTCGTGCAGGATAAATACAATGCATTTATCGATGAGGATGAGAGGCTAATTGATGATGTGGACAAACTCGAACTTATCGTGGACTCAGAAATCGCTGATTATCGCGGCTTTTTACTCAATCCCGATAACCAAAAAGAATATTTAGATGAATTGCAAGGACAATATCACCAGTTCGATGAAACCGCTGAAAGGCTGCGAAAGTCTATTTCATCCCAAGGTGGTTCTTTAGAAAGCCTCAGTCTATTGGATGACGTTGTTGCTCTTCAAACAAAGTATAAACAAGCGCAGGAAAATATTATCTCAATTTCACAGCAGGCGAATCTCACCGATGCTATTGCCCTGAACGCCAAAGAAGTCGTTCCTCTCAGGAAGGAATTAGGCGACAAAATCCGGCAATTTCATGACATGCAGATGAATTTAGAGGATCAGAAACGTGCTGATGTTACCGCCACGGCGAAAAATCTTTTGCGTGTGATGATTGTAGTTTCATTTGCCGCTCTTATAGTCGGTCTTGCAATCGGGCTTTATATCACCCGTTCCATTACCCGCCAGCTACGCGATGCAACTGCCCGGCTCTCTTCCTCCTCGGCTGAGATTTTAGCCACCACAACACAGCTGGCATCCAGCGCTTCCGAGACCGCAACTGCCGTAAGCGAAACAACTGCGACTACCGAGGAAGTAAAACAAACGTCCCTACTTTCCGGTGAAAAAGCGAGATATGTATCAGAGAGCGCCCAGAAGGCGGCTTCGGTATCGCAGCAGGGTAAAGATGCAGTGGCGCAGAATGTGGATGCGATAAATAAGATTAAAGGTCAGGCTGAACTGGTTGCTGAAAGCATCGTAAAACTCAGCGAGCAAAGCCAGACAATAGGGGATATTACTGCAACGGTTAATGATCTGGCTGAGCAATCAAATCTCCTTGCTGTCAATGCAGCAATCGAGGCTGCAAAAGCAGGCGAACAGGGAAAGGGTTTTGCAGTTGTAGCCGGGGAAATCAAGAGCCTTGCCGAGCAGTCAAAGCAGGCGACTGCACAGGTGCGGTCAATCCTTACCGACATACAGAAAGCTACAAGCGCGGCGGTGATGGCTACCGAGCAGGCAAGCAAAGCGGTAGATGCGGGTGTGAAACAGGCAGCAGTAGCAGGTGAAGCTATCGGAAATCTGGCTGGCACTGTTATGGAAGCATCCCAGGCAGCCACACAGGTTGCAGCGTCAAGCCAGCAGCAGCTTGTGGGAATCGACCAGATTTCTAAAGCCATGGAAAACATTAAACAGGCGACGCAGCAGAATGTGGCTGGAGCGAAGCAGGCTGAAAAAGCAGCCCAGGATCTTAACGAACTGGGACTGAAGCTGAAAGCAATGGTGGAGGAAAATAAAGTATGATATATGCAGTTAGCGCAATGGGGTGGTGAAATGAACGCCTCTCGCTTTAAATTAGACATGGCGACAATTCTGCTACTGGGTGTTATCCTTCCAGTAGCCGGAAGCGTGTCTGTTCACATGGTTTTACCAGGAAGTAACTGGGTTCAGGCGCCATTGCATTCGGCCGTCGAGGCGTCCGGCGCTCTTGCGGCTTTATCCCTTGCCGTGTTCATCATGTTGCTCTGGAAATACAGGAAAGAGTTTGCCCCCGGCGTCTGGATTTCGTGCGCTTTGATCGGAATGGGCATCCTTGACGCATTGCACGCCTCAATACCGCCTGGCAATTCTTTTGTATGGCTGCGCAGCACTGCAACATTAATTGGCGGTTTTTTGTTCGCGATGGTTTGGCTTCCCGAACGCATTGCACGATCAAAGGCAGCCGGTGCGCTGCCCGCGTTAACAGCCGTTGCGGCTGGCATTTTCGGTACGCTCTCTATTATTTTTCCCGACGCACTGCCCGTGATGATAAGCCAGGGAATCTTTACTTCTACCGCTAAAACCATTAACATTCTTGGAGGGCTCTTCTTTTTACTGGCTGCAATAAATTTTATTGTCCGCAATCGGACTAATGGAAGTTCCGATGAACTCCTGTTCGCAAATCTCGCACTGCTTTTTGGTTTCTCCGGTCTGCTGTTCCAGTTTTCATCGCCGTGGGAAGCTGACTGGTGGTTCTGGCACCTGCTGCGGCTCACAGCGTACCTTGTCGCCTTATGGTATGTGTTTGCGGCTTATCGAGGGACTATGGAAGATTTGAACACGGAAATTGCCGAACGCAAGCATGCAGAGGAAGCGATTGAAAATCTTCGCCGCAAGAACGAACTGATTTTGAGTTCGGCGTTAGAAGGGATTTTCGGGCTGGATCACAATGGAAAACATACATTTGTTAATCCATCGGCAGCGAGAATGCTCGGATACGATGCAGGGGAACTTATAGACAAGCCCAGCCACAAAGCATGGCATCATTCGAAACCAGATGGGAGCCGCTATCCAGAGGAAGAATGCCCCATCTACGCCGCATATAAAGACGGCGCAGTACATCGTATAGCGGATGAAGTTTTCTGGAGAAAGGACAGTTCGAAGTTCCAGGTTGAATATACAAGTTCCCCTATTTTAGAAGGAGGAAAGATTGTCGGGGCGGTTGTAACTTTTACTGACATCACCGAACGAAGGAAAATAGAAGAGAAACTTAATCAGCATATTCGTGATGTCATGGATGCAGTAAATGTCCTTGCATCATCCGCAAGTGAAATGTTTACGGCAACGCAGCAGTTAGCATCGACAGCTATCGAAACCGCAACGGCTGTAAGCCAGACAAGCGCCACTGCTGAAGAGCTTAAACAAACTGCCCGGCTTTCCAGTGAAAAAGCGAAACATGTTTCCGAAAGTGCACAGAAGGCTGCGCAGGTAGCACAGCAGGGCACGACTGCGGTATCCGAAAACATGGAAGCGATAAACCGGGTGAAAGGTCAGGCTGAACTGGTTGCTGAAAGCATCGTAAAACTAAGCGAGCAGGCGCAGGCAATAGGAGAGATTACCGCAGCGGTCAATGACCTTGCAGAGCAATCCAATCTTTTAGCCGTTAATGCTGCAATCGAA
Organism: Candidatus Methanoperedens sp.; assembly: GCA_049299995.1. Classification (GTDB taxonomy): domain Archaea; phylum Halobacteriota; class Methanosarcinia; order Methanosarcinales; family Methanoperedenaceae; genus Methanoperedens. Next base: position 1,248 of record JBAQYK010000307.1, on the reverse strand, counting down.
GCCACAAAGGCGGGCGAGCAGGGCAAAGGATTTTCGGTAGTAGCCGGGGAAATCAAGAGCCTTGCAGAGCAATCAAAGCGTGCGACAGCACAGGTGCGTGCGATATTGAGCGACGTACAGAAGGCTACAGGCGCCACGGTGATGGCAACAGAGCAGGTAAACAAAGCAGTAGAGGCGGGTGTGAAGCAGGCGGTTGAAGCGGGCAAGTCTATCAGGAATCTGGCTGATACGATTGTTGAGGCATCAAATGCAGCAACCCAGGTTGCAGCATCCAGCCAGCAGCAGATGATTGGTATAGACCAGATAGCTTCCGTGATGGAAAATATCAGGCAGGCAACCCAGCAAAATTCAGCAGGTATAAAACAGGTAGAAAAAGCCGCGCAGGACCTTAACATACTGGGACAGAAGCTGAAAGCGATGGTGGAGGAAAATAAAGTATGAATGAGTTCAGAATCCTGACCATTTGTTAGGAGAAAACATGGATAAAAAGGAAGAGGAGTTTCTAAAAAAGCTTCTCTCGATGTTCAGAGTCGAAGCTAAAGAGCATATAAGCGCAATAACGTCAGGTCTCATCGAGCTTGAGAAGGCATCTCCTGAAAAGCAGACAGGGCTTATCGAGACCATCTTCAGGGAAGCGCACAGCTTAAAAGGCGCCGCACGTTCCGTAAACCTGAAAGATATAGAGTCGCTCTGCCAGTCCATGGAGAACGTGTTTGCATCGTTGAAACGCAAAGAGATTGCCGTATCGCCGCAACTATTCGATACGCTTCACAGCGCCGCCGATTGCGCCGGCAAACTCATATCACGGGAAGAAGAACCAGGCATTTCAGAAAGAACGAAAATCAAAGCAGTTATTCAGAACCTTGAAAGCGCCGTAAAAGACGCTGCGCCCCAGCCACAGACTGTTTCCCGTCCACCTGTAGCAGAAGAAAAACCAGCGCAGCCAAAAACCAAAAAACTTCGTACGCCTGAAAAGCCTCGGGTAGAAGAGAAGCCGAAGAAGAAAGAAACAATGCAGCCTTCTTCGTCTGCGGAAACCGTGCGAATTTCCACGGCAAAGCTGGACTCGCTTTTATTCCAGGCAGAAGAGATGCTATCCGTAAAACTTGCGGCAGGTCACCGCGCCGCCGAGCTGCGGGAGATTGAAGTTTCATTTGCAGCATGGAAAAAGGAATGGGCAAAAATCCAGCCAGAGGTAAGGATGCCCGGGGGACCTGGAGATGCGCAGCGCCGGGGGTCTTCTAAGCT
>JBAQYK010000306.1:0-8166 GCA_049299995.1 Candidatus Methanoperedens sp. | reverse complement strand
GGTTTATCATCCAGGCGCACAAAAGCCGTTACTGGGGCGCCTCTTCTCTCTACGCCAAACGCGGGGAAAGCCTGGCTATATTTACCGTCTTCAAAGGCAGCAACTGCCAAAAGTTCAGCCGCAGTTACGGAACCCTGCCCGCCGCGACCGTGTATTCGTATTTCCTTCATTTTTCTTCTCCGAGAATAACAGATTAATATATTTTACTTTTTAATAATCAATCGTGATGAATGACCTCAACAATTGCATTAATGTATTTATTCTTTACGGAGTGGTACCATAACCAAGAATATTAATATCCCCATTACAAGTACAAAAAGCCCGAGCAATCCTGCTTCAGGACCAGCCAAACCTCCTGTAAATTCAGGATTTGCCGCCGTGAGACCAAATATTCCAAAACCGCCTCTTAGCGAAAAGATATGATACTGGAAAAAGTTCCATGAAAAATGGAAACCGCATGACGTCTTTAATCCGCCTGCGAGATACAGGAGTGATAGAAGAATTCCTGCCGCAATTATTGTGGCAAACATGATTATTGCATTGAATTTTTCCATTCCGAGCAACAATATGGAAGGTATATGCAACCCTGCAAAAAGTATGGATGTGGCAATAACGGCATTGCGTTGACCGATGCTATCTATCAGGTTGGGCAGGATATATCCCCGGAAAGACAGCTCTTCCCCTATTGACACAAGCAGTTCAAAAACTACGGCGCCTATTAATATATACAATGTGCCCGGGTACAATTCTTCAAGTTTAATCCATCCAAGCCCGAGTTCAACAAAAAATATCAATGATATCAATACAAAACCGAAAACGAAACCGGATTTCCATGATATGCCCCAGTTGAATTCACAATCCCGGTTTTTAAAAAAATACGCAATCAGAATAATGATTAAATAGGCAACCAGAGCCGCGCTCAATGCAAAAAAATACATGGATGCCAGAACTACAAAGGTCAAAATCAGATAAAATATAATACTTTTCTTTACGCCAATTGTCCTATCCGTTTTAAATTCCATCCGTTATCTATCCGTTTTAGTATTATTCTTTTACATATTAAGTCTTGTGTATGCTTATTATAATAATGTTAGAATTCATTTTCAAGATATTGTTTTAATGCTGGCCAAAACTTACATTTTGAATCAATTTGAAAAAATTACAAATTATATAAAAAATAAGATATGCCAAAAAAATATTTGGACTGGAATATTACAGAAGCATCAGCTCCCCCAGCTTCCCTCTCGTCGGCACTCCGTTCTCGTCCCATCCCCTGAGACAATAATACTCATCCAGAACCCTCTCAAACTCCGCTCTATCAAGCCCTCCGCTCTCAAAGAACCTCTCAGGCAGGGTGTCATCCTTTCGCGAAAATCCAACCTCAATATTGAACAGCCGTTCAAGGTTCCATATCCTTTCACCGCATTTGCGGAACTCCTCCGCAGTATAATCCACACCAGTCGCCGCGCTAAGCATGTTCGCATACCCCACTTCCGACAGCGCAAACGATGAGAAAATGCACAAAACAAGCGAATCAAGGGCTGCCGTTGCATCCTGGAACATCCGGACAAGCTCTGCTTTTCCTGAAAAAGTCTTCGGCTCAACTTTTATGGGCTTCCCCAGTATCTCAGGCGCGACCGTATAAGCCCTCAGGTGGCACCCTCCGCGGTTTGAAGTAGCGTATGCAAGCGCCATCCCGAGAACGCCGCGCGGGTCATAACCCGGAAGCTCAAGCCCTTTTACATGCATCGCAACATCTTTTTTGTGTGATGCTGCAAGAGCTTTTGAACCCTTTCCCAGCTCAACCCCGATACCTTCTTTTTCTCCTATTTTCTTAACAAGTTGGGATAATTCTTTTACGTCCTCGCCCATTATTTCAGCATATGCGGCAAGGGTAGAACCCGATGATATGGTGTCTATCCCGTAGTCATTGCAGAGGCGGTTGACTTTGATTATCGCATCAATGTCTGCATTGTTGCTGTCAGGTCCATACGCCCAAAGGGTTTCATATTCAGGCACCTCATGCCCTTCAAGTGCCCCGCTCTTTATTACATGCTTGCATGCGACAGTGCAGTTATAACAGGTATTGGATTTAATGTCATAATGTTCCTTAATGAATTCCCCGGAAATTTTATCAGCACCGCCAAATTCGTTTTTCCTGAAATTGCCTGCGGGCAGTATTTTCATATAGTTCATCAGGTTTACAGCCGCGGATGTACCGTATGTTGAAAGTCCTTTTGATGCGCCCTGTCCTTCTTTTAGGAGGTTCAGCGCATCCAGGCGCGCTTTCCCAAACGCCTCTTCATCTGCAATAGCCGGCTTCATATCGCCTTTTACCACTACGGCTTTCAGATTCTTTGAACCCATGACAGCGCCAAGCCCGCCGCGCCCGCAGGCATGGAAATAATCGTTCATCACGTTTGCCATGGGAACAAGCCGCTCGCCAGCCCTGCCTATACATGCCACCCGTCCCTGTGATGAAAGTTTATCCGTGCATGCCCTGACGTTTTCCCCCCATAGCTCGTTTGCGCTGTGTATTTCGATTTCATTATTTTTGACAGCGATATAAACAGGCTTCTCAGCTTTGCCTTTTATTACCAATGCATCAATTCCTGCGAATTTCAGCTCTTTCCCGAAAAACCCGCCGCTGCTTGAATCAAAGATTGTGCCTGTAAGCGGGGATTTTGACACCATCACGTGCCTTCCTGACATTGGAGCCAGCGTTCCTGTGAGTGGACCAGTTGCGAATATGAGAATATTTTCAGGGGAGAGCGGGTCGATATTAGGGTCTATGGCGTCAGAATACAGTTTTACTCCCAGCCCCCTTCCTCCGATAAAGGAACGAAGATTATCGGAATTGCTCTTTGATTCTTTTATTTCGCTGTCAGTCAAGTCAATGGTTACGGTTTTACCTGTCCAGCCGTGCATAGGATTTAGAATAATGGTTTTTGTATTAAAGGATATGGCTAATATTATTAGCCCTCAATCCGTGCATGACTTCCAGTAACGACTCAATATCCTTTGTTTTATTTATTTCCACGCGCGTTGGCTTGATATTTTTCATGCCTCTGGTGAACCACACGGCTTTTATATTCAAATCCCGAAACGAGAACAAACCATAGCTGCGGCACATAGCCTCGTATTCAAAAAAGTCATCCAGCCGCTCCTCACTCGTCTGCGGCTGTAAAAATTCCCCATATTCAAGGTAGTGCTTGAGCCTCGTGAAAATATACGGGTTACCGATGGCAGCCCGTCCTATCATGAGCCCGTCGCACTGCGTATATTCAAGCACATGCTTTGCAGTTTTTTCATCAAAGATATCCCCGTTCGCAATTACAGGAATGGAAAGCTCTTCCTTGATGCTTTTAATAAAATCAAGGTTGGACTTTCCGGAATACTGCTGCTTCTGCGTCCGCCCGTGGACAATAAGCGCAGACGCGCCTGCCTTCTCGATTACCCGTGCAATTTTCAGAGTTCCTTCAAGGCTTCTTAATACCCGGATTTTTGCAGTAAGGGGGACATCGAGGGATTCAGAAAGCCGTTGAATGATTTCCCCGATGACTTCGGGTTTCTCTAAAAGCGCTGCGCCGCACTCATTTTTGATAATGCTCTGGGCAGGGCAGCCAAGATTTACGTCTATGATTTCAGGCGAATATCTTTGGGTTATGATATGCGCAGACCTTGCCAGTGAATCTGCATTAGAACCCAGTAACTGGATTCCAAGCGGTTTTTCTTCCATGCAGGTAAAACCCCGTTTCATGGTTTTTTGGTTTTCCCGCACGATTGCCTCGGAAGACGCCATCTCAGAATACACAAGAGACACACCGTATTTTTTGCAAAGCAGCCTGAAGGGAAGGTTTGTAACATCAGACATGGGCGCCAGGATGAGATTCCCGTCCAATTTTTGTTTTCCGATGTACATATTTTTTAATCCTGTGTGGGGACACCATTTTTTTCCGGTTATTTAAATTTGTCCCCTGTGTTAATGATACTTTTTATTATTTTCTGGTTTGAAAAACCACAGAGAGCACAGAGGACACAGAGAAAAGCGTCACTGCTCTGTGCTCTCTGTGTACTCTGTGGTTGATTAACTTTGCAGCGATTCCTTTTTCCAGAATAAATTAAAATGTCTCATGTTAATGTTAATTGGTAAAACTACAGAAATCCATCCATGCATAAACTATAAATATTATGTTCGCATATATACGAATAGTGGGCAGAAAATAAACTTTTTTGCAAACCACCATCAAACCCTCCTGCCCACTAATCCCTATTATTAAAGCTTCTCCCTTTTTTGTATTTGCGCTATTTTTTCTTCAAATTCAGGGCTCACTATATAATTCAGGTGAAGCCCCACCTCCTCCGGGGTGTACCCGAGCGCCATGCCAAGCAACTGGCTATAATGAATCACAGGCAGGTTATAATTCTTCCCTGCTTTTGCAAGTTCCAACTGTCCCCCGTCGTATTGCAGGTGGCAGAACGGGCAGGCATCCACGATGCAGTCAACGCCTGCCTTTTTCATGCGCAGAAGCTTGTATTCGGTCATCTTAAGCGAGGTTTCAAGCATTGCAGACCGGACGCCTCCGCCTGCGCCGCAGCAGCTTGTCTTGCCTTCGTAAGGCACGCTCACTGCGCCAGTGGCTTCCACAAGCTCGTCAAAAAACACCGGACATTCAAAGCTCCCAAGTTTCCTGTCCGTTGTGGGTTTAAGGAGATGGCATCCGTAATGAACCGCAGCCCTGAGTTCAAGAGGCTTCTCGATTGCATTGCTCACTTTCCCCGCGCCTATGTCCTTATAGAGAAATTCGATTATGTGCCTGACCTCGATAGTGCCGAGATATTCCTTATCAATCTTCCTCAGGTGGCTGTTCACTTCGTTTCGAAGCTCATGGTCGTTTTTCAGGATGTTGTTGGCATCCGTCAGGGAACCGAAACAGCCGTTGCAGATAGTGAGTATATCGGTATTTTTCTTCTCTGCAAGCGCAAGGTTCCTCGATGCGATGGAAAGCCATGTAATTTTATCAAATGAACGGAAAACCCCTGGCGCGGGACAGCATGAAGCCTCTTTCAATTCGCTCCATTTGATATCAAGCCTGTCAAGGACAAGTTTTGTGGCTTTTTCAATGCCCGGATAGCGGTTGGGGATGAGACACCCAAGGAAAAGGGATAATTCTTTCATTCTTTTACCAGCTCATCGAATCCTGTTGATTTGAGAATTTTTTTTACTTCTTTTAAGGCTTCGGGGTATTTGTGGACTGTTTCAGGAGCGCCAAGCCCGATTTTTTCCCGTATGGCGCTGTGAGCATCGTCAATCGGGATGGCATGTCCTGTTTCAATGAGGAACCTGCACACTTTCCTGTGAGCCGGAAGTATTTTGCCTTTTTTCACTGCTTCGCTTCGAAGCTGGAGTATGGCGTCTGTAACCTTTATTCCGCGCGGGCATCTTTCCTGGCAGTTGTAGCAGGTTGTGCACATCCAGAGGTCGAGTTCGTCTGAGATGTCTTTTTTCACCGAATCCTTGACAATTCTCCTCACGTTCAGGCTTGTGTACCTGCCTGAGGGACAGCTTCCTGTGCATGTGCCGCACTGGAAACAGGAGAGTATTTCGGGGTTTTTCATTGAGGGGATTATGTGGATGCTTGTATTTAAGGGTTATAAGGGGTTTTTGGGTTTAGATACTTTTTATTATCTTCTGGTTTGAAAAACCACAGAGAGCACAGAGTACACAGAGAAAAGCGTCAACGCTCTGCGCTCTCTGTGTACTCTGTGGTTGATTATCCGTACTTTGATTCGTTGACCCAGAAAAAATTAAAAAGTTTTTGAGTTTAAACATAAAAGTATATATTAAGTATTCACCGCAAAGAACGCAAAGGACGCAAAGAATGGATGCGAGAATGAATTGTCCTTTTTTGGTTAGATTTTGTCGTATCAAAACTAAAACACTTTCATTCTGCACTTGCCAAATGTTATTACCATGCAAGCGTATGAATTGATAGAAATGAACCCTGAAAAGATGGATATTCGCCGTGATGCTCATGCAAAATCGCTATATACATGCCACGTACATCGTACGGGGTTTGTGACTGCTACGATACTCATTCTCATGCATGTATAGTTACGCTGAGAACGGGCACGGTTAAGTCTATTCAGAGACAAAATTTCTTATAATTGACATTACCGAACCTTTTTATACACAACTGTCATTTCTTTGAGCATGAATCTCAATAAAATACTGATAATGCTATTTATTTTAATATTTTCCAATATTTCTCTTACAACAGCGACAGTTGTTGAAAATAAAATCTATCCATTAGAAAATAATTCTTATATTTCCTTATCAGATGTCTTATCATTTCAAAATAATCTGGTTTCTGAGTACGATAAGAATTTCAGAAGGTATCCCCCAGAAAATAAACAATTATCTGCCATTTTTGTTTTAAATTCGTCTTTTGATTCCACTATTTTGTTGTCTTATTATGGAAGCATTGGATTTTATTTTCAAAAAAGCACAATACCAACTATTAAAATCACTTATTTAAATGAAAGTCAATATGGAACTTTTCTTGGACTTCCATTTACCAACTATGTGCACATCAGCGATAATACATATTATAACATTGGAGGACAAGGTAATTATGCTTATGCAACTAATGTTTATGATTTAACTTCTAATTTTTCAAAAAAATTTGCTACAGACTATTATATTCTCGATTATGCATACTATCTTAAAGAAAACGCACACTTGAAGCAAATTGAAGAAAAAAATCTTCAAAAACTTAACAAATCAGCAGAAGAACTAATAAAAATTTATCAATCGAATGATGAAATCGAAAAAGCCAATGCTACTATAAGGTATTATCAATTGGCTGATGATTTAGGCATCGCTGATGATAGTGCAAATAAAATATTAGAGGATTTAAAGAACAAAAGTCAATCATTAAATGAGCAAAAAGGATTTACTTATACTCCTTTTTGGTACACTGGTATAACCGCAATTTATTTCATGATTATGGGTTTTGTTTTTGTAAGAATTGAACGCTATAAAAATAAACTTAAAATACAAGGAAAAATAGGAAGTGTTGCTTATATCACGCATATTTTTGAGGGGATTTTGGCTTTGGGTGGATTAGCATACTTTGTGCATCGAGCTCCTAGTGAACTGGGGTTTTCTCAATATGTGGTTATAGCGGTTTCAATAATTATTGGGATAGCTTTAACTCTTAAATATGAAAAACCCAGTGAAGTAGAGCAAGAACAAGAGGAAGAATCCAACCAACATTAATATATACATTTTAATCAACAAAATTACATTATCTATTTCGTGCCCGTATTTTTCTGTTATCATTTCATGCATCCTCCCGTTGATGCCCTGCATTTCTAATACGGGATCGTTGACTCCTTTGAAGGACAGATATTCGATTAGCTCGAATCCGGCGGAGAGATCAGGGAAAATTTCTTCCATAAACTATATTGCTCACAGGATACAATCATTTATCAGGAGATGCTGGATGAGCAATAAAAAGAAAATCTTGATAGCACACACCTGCATGCCTCTGGAAACAGAGAAGAAAAGGGCTTGGGAAATGGGAACAAAACCTGCAAATGCATTAAGTAATTAACTGCCAATTTAAGATTATGGAAAAAAACAGGTTAACGTGGAAAATCGGCGGAAAAGCCGGCGAAGGCGTCATGGCGACCGGCATTATTTTTTCCCAGTCATGCTCACGCGGAGGACTGCATGTATTCGACATAAATGAATATCCTTCCCTCATAAAAGGCGGGCATAATACCATACAGGTAAGGGTGGAAGACAGGGAGATATTTTCACAGGTGAGCGGCGTCACCGTACTGATTGCCCTGAATAAAGAAACAATATACCTGCATAAAGACGAACTCGCAAATAGAGGAGGAATAATATATGACAGCGCTGAAACTATCGAAAGGAAGGATATTCGTGAGGATATTCGCCTTTACCCGGTTCCTTTCGTGAACATAATCAAGGAAATCGGCGCGCAGGCGATAATGAAAAATAACGTGGCTCTTGGCGCCTCGATAGCCCTTATAGATTATGATTTTGAAATTCTTTCCGGGGTTATCAGGGATACATTCAAACGAAAAGGCGACAAAATAATCAACGAGAATACAAGCGCAGCAAGAGCCGGTTTT
>JBAQYK010000305.1:0-3267 GCA_049299995.1 Candidatus Methanoperedens sp. | reverse complement strand
CACACGTATGCCTGCGGGCATACGTGGATTCCCGCTGGGTCAAGCACCAAATCCCCCGGCGCAGTATAGCGAAGAATGAGGTTGCGGGGTATGTAGGGCGACCAGTTGCCCCTGTAGTTCCCGACATGCGTAGCCCAGTCGCCGCGGTCGGGGAAGCGAAAGGTTGTGGTGGTTTCGGGGGTGAAGGTGGAGGGGGCGAATAGAAAGGGATTACAATAAATAGAAATTAGGATAGAAAATTGCTAAAATTATTGGTGTAGAATCCCGATTAACTTTTCAATAGCTTCGTCGATTTTCTTCTGTTTGAGATGACCTACTTTATACAATATGATATTGCTATCTGCTGTAAAAATACGATTTGGTCTGATATGGCTTCTTTGTTTAAGAGTTCCCTCGATGAAATCTGCGTCCTCGATTGGGATAGCATATTCATCTTTAATCCACTGGCTGGTTATCTGACACAGTATCACATCGTCCCCCTTCAGCTCCGCAATGACCATTGCAGGTCTTCGTTTAGCTTGACTTAAATCTGAAAACGGGAATGGAAGGACAACTATATCCCCTTTTACAAATCTCGCCATGCTTTATCTTCTTCGGGTCTTTGCCAATCCTTTTTTAGTGAAGATTCACTTGCTATTGCAGTTCCCAGTTTTTCTTTCTGTGATTTTGTCTTAAGAAAATGAATGAAGTCCAGTATTTCTTCAAAGAGATTATCTGGAACCTGTTCAATTTCACGGAAGATTAATTCTTTTTTCGCCACATTTACCATGGTATTATGCAGATATACAATTTGTTTGGTTATAATAGTTATGTCTGCAATCCGGTTACCACCACTTCATGCTCTCCTTAAACTTAGTCACCTTCTCCCCAACCTCCGGCTTCCTGAACACGTACAGGTGCTCATGCCCGATTAAGTAAAAGTCATACTTCTTCCCGAACCACTTCTCTCTTGTGCTCTTCATCTTCCACTGGAGCTTGATGATATCCTCGCGCAGGATGAACCCCGCCTCAAGGAAGCTCATGAGCACCCGCGGCGTGATGGGCACGAAGTGCTTGCTGCGCCGGGTATCACCTATCAGGATGGCGCAGTGTTTCCCGGGCTTGAGGACGCGCATGCACTCCTCGGCGACCCGGCGCATCTCCTGCGCGAATTCGGCGATGCTGTGCACGCTCGACAGGTCGCCCTCGCGGTTGTGCGAGTATGGGATGATGCTGGCGTAGGGAGGATGGGTGGCTATGAGGTCGATGGATTCGCTTTCTATCAGGTCAAGCGAGCGCGCATCTCCCGCGTATGTCTTAATCTCAGGCGCCTGGTAGTCAGCATCCAGCGGCGTATAAGCGAAATCCAGCCTGTTGCGCGCCACCATGACAGCCTCGGGATTGATGTCCACACCCGCGGCGCGCCGTCCCAGGAGCTTGCACTCCACCAGTGTTGTGCCCGACCCAGCCATCTGGTCAAGCACCAGCTCGCCGGGCTGGGTATAGCGCAAAATGAGGTTGCGGGGTATGTATGGCGACCAGTTGCCCCTGTAATTCCCGACGTGCGTAGCCCAGTCGCCGCGGTCGGGGAAGCTCCATACCGTGGTGGTTTCGGGGGTGAAGGCGGAGGGGGCGAATTTTTTAATTTTGAGATGTGCATTTAGGGGAACTTTCACGTTTTCAATAACTATGTGGTCGTGTTTTTTCAAAAATTTTAAATAATCTTCATGAGTTATTTCTTTCATTTCAACCTTGAATTTTAATAACTCTTAATATTCGTTTTTATTTAAGTATCTAATTGTAATTAATTTGTAATCAAAGTGTAATTATTTATACCTCTTTAATCTATATGACTCTTACAGGTTAGGTGATTAGATGAAGATAAACGATTTAGTAAATCTGTTACGTGAAGCGTCAAAGGATTGTGAAAATAGGCAGATGTTTCTTCCAATTGAAGTCGTAAATGTTATCAATGGAAAAAAACAAGAAAAATCTTGGGAAAAAATCAGTATGGGAAAAGTAATGTATTATCTTGCTGATATGTTAGAGGAATGAGTGATTATGAAAAGAGTGGGAAAAAATAAGTGCCCAAAATGTGGGTTCGGATTTTTTGTTAGTGAACCAAACCGTTACGATATCCTAGAATTTATTCGTGGTGATTTCGATGCGATTAATTCAGAATGTGTAGAAGCTGATTTTAAAATTTTTTGTCGTGATTGTAGTAGTGAGATTGATGAAAGTGAATCCATTAAACAAGGGAAAATTGTTTTAAAGAATCCAATATGAAAATCTGGCTTGTTTAAATAACTTAATCACCGAAATACCAGAGATTATGCATATTGGGGTTATATTTTCGATTTTTCTTGTTATCCATTTCAGTAAATCTGGAAGGTGGAGGATGAAATCTCCCGATACTCATACATAAATTATCTATTTCTTTATATCGACAGATTGCTGCTCTGACCCACCCCAACAAAAATAATGTCGGCGGGTCGAATCGACTTTCACTTGTGTAATTGATTGCTTGTTCAACTACGAAAAGTTGCATCATAGTCGCAATAATATTTAAGCTGTTCAATTTATGTTCAAATACATCTTCTCGGAATCTTTCCACTACAATATCTGGGTCTTCTCCATAGAAAATATCATCAAACGCTTGTGCAAGCTTTCTTTGTAAGTCAGGGCGACTTCTAACCCTCAAATCCAAATCAATTATCAGTCTAAGGTGGTTGGGTCTAAAATGTTCATTTCCCTCTTTCAACCATATCTGAAAATTTTTATTTGGGTCATAGTTTTGCCTCAATCTTCGGGGAACCTCTCTTGGTCGAAAAACTGATAATTCCACACCTTCATTATCAGTAAGAATAACATCATATGTTTCAAAAGGTAAGTTGATGACCCTCTGGATCATTTGTTCCATCCTCATTCTTAATTACCCCAATTGCTATTTTTCATAGCACATAATAAAAATAGTTTATAAATAAATATAGTTACATTTTAATTATAGCTTGGTTACAGTTTATTTTAAAATCGATAATTACGATTTAATTACAATTGTATTGTAACTAAGTTTAAACCACTTTGTAACCTAAATCAAGATCAGATGAACGATTGGGATTTAATAAGTTTTGTAAAATCAAGCGATAAAAGACTTCGTATTTTATCAATGCTGAAGAATTCAGTAAGCACACCAAGCGATATTTCATTAAAATTGAGCATTCCGATTAGTCACGTAAGCAGCACATTGAGCGAACTAATGGAAAATAAAATAGTTATTTGCTTAACACC
>JBAQYK010000304.1:0-2054 GCA_049299995.1 Candidatus Methanoperedens sp. | reverse complement strand
TATTCGCCATAATCGGTAAAGCAGTGGTATATTTTGCAATATTTTTATTCATAATCGCAGTACTGGGCTCATTCCTGATTGGATACTCTTTTAAAACCGAGCGGTTTATCTTCCCGGGTTTTATGCTCTTTTCGATTACCCTGCTTGAGACCGTGGTCAAGGCATTATTCCGTCTTATTGGGATGGATGATTCCATGGTCGATGATGTGGGTATTGCGCTCAAGAACAAGATATCCCTGCGGAAATTCAGGGACACGCCTGTGAATAAACGGCTGATATTTTTCCCGCAGTGTTTAAGGGCGGCTACATGCCCGTCCAAACTTAGCCCTGAAGGTATGCAGTGCATCAATTGCGGAAGCTGCGAGATAGGAACTGCAAAAAAATCCGCCGAAAAGCTTGGATACAAAGTATTTATCGTACCCGGTTCAAGCTTCATACGACGGCTTGTGCGAAAACACAAACCCAATGCCATACTGGGTGTGGGATGCATGACAGAAATAAAAGCGGGTCTTGAAATGTGCGAACGTTTAAACCTTTTCGGCGTTGGACTTGTGCTTGAGAAGGCGGGATGCGTTTCCACAGTGCTTGACTGGGATAAATTTTATGATTTTATTGAGTTTGATGAACCCATTGATATTCATCCTTTTTAGACGGGTTCATCAAAATGGAAAATTAGAATTTTAAAATATCGAAGACCTTTTACTGGAATGCCCGTTATTCTCATGTTCGACTAATATTACCTTTCTTATGTCATCCCACGATATAATAGCAGGTTTCAAATTTTTGTCGTTTGGAATAAAATTAACACCCCATTCATCAAAGTCTGTTATCTTTCCGTTGTATATCGTTCCGCGACCGGTTTCAAGGTCGATAACCTTGTTTAAATATTTTATCAAAAGGTGCCTTTGTACCATAATAATCCGTTTTATTTTTATGCAGTTTCAGTATATTGTAGTTTCCATACAGTATATTGGCTGCCTATCCTTCCTAGATATTACAATTAAATTGCTCAATATATTAAAGTTGCGGTCATTTTCCGGTAATAAATCCGTTTAAAATAAACAAACTTTTATTAACCTGTATTCTGGTATTCAGCACATGAACCAAAAAGGGCTTACTGAGAAAGAAGTGTTGGCTTTGCTGAATAATATCATGCAAAAAGACACTTCTTACGAGAGAGTGCTATCTGCAATGTGCACAAGACCGCACCCCATAGCAGTAAAAGCCCACATGCAGTTCATCGCGTCAAACATGGGCGACTTTGGCTTATTTCAAGGCACAAGAGAACTTGAATCGAAGGTCATAAATATGATGGGAAGTTTGATGGGCGACCCGAACGCCTGCGGTTATATCACCACAGGAGGCACGGAATCCAATATACAGGCAATGAGGACTGCCCGGAATCTCAGTAAAAAAAATCACCCCAATATAGTTGTTCCCGCCTCGGCACATTTCTCTTTCGATAAGATTTCCGACCTTCTGGGAATAGAGCTTCGGAAAGCATCTTTAGACAGTGAATTTAAAGTGGATGTTGATTCCGTAAACGCTCTAATCGATGACAATACCATAGCGCTTGTGGGAATTGCAGGCTCGACAGAGTTCGGTCAGGTTGACCCCATAGATAAATTAGCAAAAATCGCTTTATCCAACAACCTGTTTTTACATGTGGATGCTGCCTTTGGAGGCTTTGTCATACCATTCCTTGATAAAAAATACGATTTTGATTTTTCTGAGAAAGGCGTGACATCAATCACATCCGACCCCCATAAGATGGGCATGTCCACAATTCCTGCCGGAGGCTTGCTTTTCAGGGAAGAAGCCTGTTTACTGCCTCTTGAAATCGATACACCCTATCTCACAATAAGAAAGCAGCATTCCTTAGCCGGCACAAGAAGCGGCGCTGCAGTGGCGGCTGCTTATGCCGTGATGATGCATCTTGGTAAGGATGGATACAGGAAGCTCGTGGGCAGTTGCATGAAGATGACGCATCGGCTTGTTGAAGGCGTTCGTGAGTTCGGGATAGAGCCGTTAATCGAGCCTGTGATGAACATCGT
>JBAQYK010000303.1:0-2042 GCA_049299995.1 Candidatus Methanoperedens sp. | reverse complement strand
GAGAAAAGGATTTGCGAACTTGGAAAAAGACTTGCGGGACAGGGGCATGAAGTGCATGTTTTCGGGATTAAATGGTGGGACGGCGCCGGCACAATAAAGCATGATGGCATGGTTCTTCACGGCGTATGCGCCCCTATGGAATTGTATGTGAACGGCAGGCGGTCGATATCTGAAGCAATAATATTCTCAATAAAACTGCTTCCACACCTGATTAGAGACAGGTTTGATGTTATTGATGTTAGCGCTTTTCCTTATTTTTCATGTTTTACCGTGAAACTCGTATCAATGTTCAGGAGAACACCGATGATAATCACATGGCATGAAGTCTGGGATGACTACTGGTATGAATATATGGGGAGGCGCGGGTTTTTCGGGAAGCTGGTGGAGCATCTTGTATCGAAATTAACACATACATCAATTGCGGTTTCTGTCCTGACAAAAAAGAATCTCGTCTCGCTCGGAGTTAACAGTGAAAACATTTGGATTGTGCCAAATGGTATTGATTTAAAGAGGATTGCTGAAATACCGCCATCATCTGATGAATGCGATATAATTTTTGTCGGGCGGCTTATAAAAGAGAAGAATGTGGATGAGCTCCTTGAAGCTGCGGGCTATGTGAAAGAGGCGCTGCCTGATGTAAAATGCCACATTATAGGTGACGGACCTGAGAAAGAACGGCTTATCGGGCTTGCGGCGGAAATCGGACTTCTGGATAACGTCGGGTTTTTTGGGTTCATGGGTTATGAAGAGGTAATAGCGAGGATTAAATCTTCGAAAGTGCTGGCTCTGCCCTCCAGCCGTGAAGGGTTCGGAATGGTAGTAATAGAGGCTTTTGCGTGCAGCGTGCCTGTTGTTACGGTTAAAGGTGAGCGAAATGCTGCATCTTTGCTTGTTAATGAAAAAACAGGTTTGGTGGTGAATCTTGATGCAGAAGAACTTGGCGAGCCTATCCGCACACTGATTGCGGATAGGGTGCTTCGGGGAAGGATGGGCGCTGCTGCAAAGGATGTGGCGGGGGAGTTTGATTGGGATGAGATTGTAAAGCAGTTGTCATGCCTGTATATTGAATTGATACGGGAATCGTGATATTCCACGATTTGTTGAGACCTTTCCATAATATTTATAATACTTCCTAACCTTTATGTCCTCCATGGAGAGAGAAATCGTTGAGGATGAAATTGACTTACGGGACTACCTGAATGTTATATGGAAAAATAGAAGGTTAATTCTGGCTGTTTTCCTTATATCTTTAATTTCGTCTGGCTTTTATTCATTTTTTGTGTTGCAGGACGAATATCAGACTGAATCAAAATTATCGTATATTCCAAATCAAAAAATCTCTTTGACTGATGCGGTTGAAGATATTAAATCGCAATCTATCAGTAAAATTGCTACACAGGAAGGCGAAGTTAGCCAGGCGCTATCCGTGCTTAGTAACATGAAAGTCGAAAACATTAAAAATACAAATCAGATTCTACTACAAGTTAAGGGAAATAACCCGGAATTAATGAGTAAATATTTCGGAATATATATTAAAGTAGCTTCCGATGAGCTTAATAGAAAAGCCTTAGAAAAATCACAGGACGAATACTCAAAATTGGATAATTTGTCTATTTTATATGCAAAACAGACAGAAGAAATTAATGCAAAAATGAAGAAAAAACTTGTTGAAGAAGCCGACCTGGAACTCAAGAGATTAGAGAACCAAGCTAAAATATATGCAAAATTTGGAAGCGTAGATAAGCAAATTGATTTAGAATTTAAGATAAGTGACATGAAATCAATAAAAGAAGGCAGGGCACCTTCCAGTGTTGCACAGCAAATGATACTATCAAACACTGAATTGATTCTCTTAAACTCACAGCTTACTTCAATAAACAGTAAACGTGTGGATTTAGAAATTAAAAAGTTAGAATTCGAAAATAATGGCACTCAAGTGGTAGAACTAATAACGCCTCCAACAGATCCTGTGGTTACAGGACCGAAAAGAACTTTGAATATAGCAATTGCTTCTGTGTTGGGACTTTTCGTCGGCGTTTTCG
>JBAQYK010000302.1:0-3196 GCA_049299995.1 Candidatus Methanoperedens sp. | reverse complement strand
GAACAACCCCGTGCTCATCGGCGAGCCCGGCGTGGGAAAAACAGCGATAGCCGAAGGGCTGGCGCTTCGCATATTCGTCGGGGATGTGCCCGAACCCATCAAGGACAAAAAAGTAGTGGCGCTTGATATGGGCGCTCTGGTCGCAGGTACAAAGTTCAGGGGCGAATTCGAGGAGCGCCTCAAGGCTGTGATAAAAGAGGTGCAGGACTCGGAAGGAAAAGTCATACTGTTTATTGATGAATTGCACACAGTCGTGGGCGCCGGCGCAGCCGAGGGCGCTATTGATGCCTCAAATCTCCTCAAGCCCGCGCTTGCAAGGGGAGACCTGCGATGCATAGGCGCAACAACGCTGAACGAGTACCGCAAATACATAGAAAAAGATGCCGCGCTGGAAAGGAGGTTCCAGCCCGTGCTGGTTGGAGAACCCACAGTGGATGAGACCATATCCATCCTGCGCGGTCTTAAGGAAAAATACGAGGTGCATCACGGCGTCAGGATACAGGACGCTGCCATTATCTCCGCCGCTGTGCTGTCCCAGAGCGGTACATTACAGACCGTTTCCTTCCAGACAAGGCGATTGACCTTATAGACGAGGCTGCATCAAAACTCAGGATAGAGATAGACAGCATGCCCGCAGAGCTTGATGATATCGAAAGAAAGATACGGCAGCTTGAGATAGAGCGGCAGGCTGTCAAAAAAGAAAAAGACGAATACTCAAAAGAACGCCTCGAAAAAATCGATAAAGAACTCTCAGACCTCAAAGAAAAAAGCAGCGGAATGAAAGCCCACTGGCAAATGGAAAAAGATGCAATCCAGAAAATCAGGAAAATAAAAGAGGATATCGAAAAAACACGGATGGATTCTGAAAAAGCAGAACTTGAGGGGGCTCTTGAGAAAGCCTCAGAACTCAGGTACGGCGTCTTGATCAACCTGCAAAAACAACTTGATGCGGAAAACAAGAAACTGGTCGAACTCCAGAAAGACCAGAAGATGCTCAAAGAGGAAGTGGACGAAGAGGATATCGCAGAGGTAGTGTCACGATGGACTCATATCCCGGTCAGCAGGATGCTTGAGGGCGAGATGCAAAAGCTCGTGCACATGGAAGAGCGGATAAAGCAGCGCGTGGTAGGGCAGGATGAAGCCGTTGTTGCCGTGGCGAACGCTGTCAGGCGCGGGCGCGCGGGTATATCTGACCCGAAGCGTCCCATAGGTTCGTTCATGTTCCTCGGCCCCACAGGTGTTGGTAAAACAGAGCTTGGACGCGCGCTGGCTGGGTTCATGTTCGACGATGAGGCTGCAATGATAAGGCTTGATATGAGCGAGTACATGGAAAAGCACACGGTAGCAAGGCTTATTGGCGCCCCTCCGGGTTATGTGGGATACGAGGAAGGCGGACAACTCACAGAAGCAGTAAGGCGCCGTCCCTATGCGGTAGTGCTGTTCGATGAGATAGAAAAGGCGCATCCCGATGTTTTCAATCTCCTGCTCCAGATACTTGACGATGGCAGACTCACAGACGGGCACGGGCGCACGGTGGATTTCAAGAATACGGTCATTATAATGACATCAAATATCGGAAGCCAGTGGATATTTGAACTCGGAGATAAGGAAGAGGAGATGAGGGCTAAGGTAATGGAGCTTGTTCACCGTCAGTTCAAACCCGAGTTCCTGAACAGGCTTGATGAGATAATCATATTCCATTCACTCAAACTCCCCGATATTATGAAAATCGTGGATATCCA
The DNA here is from genome assembly GCA_049299995.1 of Candidatus Methanoperedens sp. GTDB lineage: Archaea > Halobacteriota > Methanosarcinia > Methanosarcinales > Methanoperedenaceae > Methanoperedens. Next base: position 1,454 of record JBAQYK010000302.1, on the reverse strand, counting down.
GTTCGGGATACTGGGCAGGCGGCTTTCTGAAAAGAAGATTACCATCTCACTGACACAGAAAGCCAGGGATTTCGTTGCAAAGGCGGGTTACGACCCGCAATTCGGGGCGCGCCCGATAAAGCGCACGATTCAGCACAGGATTCTTGACCCGCTGGCGATGAAGATACTGAATAAGGAGTTTGCGGAGGGGGATACTGTGGAAGTGGATGTAAAAAAAGAGGGGGTCGTGTTCAGGAAAACAGGCGGCTAAATAAAGTCCTGATTTCATCCTGAAGAGGACATTCAGTTAAAAAGAAAATATCTAATAAACTGTTATTGTACCATCTGCATAAGATTTTGGTAAAATATTTGGATCACCTGAGGAAATGATAGCTTTAAAACTATAAGTTCCTTTCTTATTAAAAGTAACAACAACTGCCCCTCCTGTTCCAAGGTTTCGCGAATATGTGTTGTTCAGGATAAGGGTGAGAGGCGATTGTGAAGAATAACCTGTAATTTTGATTAAAACAGAATCATCCGGGCGTATGGATAAAGTATTCGGGTTAGCGCCATTGCTTGTGAGTTCTATTGTTTTAGTGGGAGTATCTTTGGAAGGCTCATAATTTTTGACAATGAAATCGCTTATTGCAGGAGTTGCAATAGCAGTTGCGGTTGGGGTTGCGGTCACAATCGGGGCAGGGGTAGGTGTAACAGTTACATACACAGTCGTGTTCTGGTAAACTATTTTTTCTACAGGTTTCTCAATCGTCTGTGGCTTATGAGCTGCATACCCTACCACGATTCCAAAAATAAAGAATATGATAATTAAGGGGATTAATGTTTTATTTTTCGGATCCATAATCTTAACTCTCCTGTGTATGCCATAAATTCTTTATTCAGTAATATAGATTTCTATTCGGTAATCATTAAGTACTTTCCATCCAATAAAACATTTATGTTTCCTACCACGCGCATGCGGAGATTACGTTCATCAAGATTCCGACCACTTATCAGCGAAACAACACTGGATGTTAAAGACCTGATTTGCCCGGTATTTGTCGATGAGACCATAACAAAACCTGTGGAAATAAATTCCATGCCCGGTTATTTCCGCCAGCCCCTTTCGATGATAGCCGATGAAGCGGCAAGCATTTCTGACCTTGGAATCCCTGCAATAATACTGTTCGGCATACCGGAAAAGAAAGATGAAACAGGTTCCCATGCATATGGCGACAATGATGTCATCCAGAAGGCAATCCGCGCCATAAAAAGCAATCTCGGTGAAGAACTTGTCATCATTACCGACCTTTGCCTTTGCGAATATACCTCACACGGTCACTGCGGCATGGTGAGCAAGACGCAGGAGATTCTCAATGACCCGACCCTTAAAATCCTTGGAAAGACTGCAGTAAGCCATGCCATGGCAGGCGCCGACATGGTTGCGCCTTCAGGCATGATGGACGGCATGGTCGGGG
>JBAQYK010000301.1:0-3093 GCA_049299995.1 Candidatus Methanoperedens sp. | reverse complement strand
ATGACCACACAACATTACTAAACTTGCCCTGTGAATCGCACTCTCCCTTTTTCTCTGTAATTCGGTTGTTGCCGTAATTGAGTCGACATATTTTTGAAGGATTTTAATTTCTCCAATTCTTTCTTTGAACTTATTCCTTGCTTTTGAGGACAAGCTCTCGCCCCCTCTACTCTCTCCAGAATTGAATCTCTTTGACAGGAATTCCACGATTGATTAGAGCATCTCTAAACAAAGTCAAACGGAGTTTCACTTTTGAACGATCTTTGGTCGAGGAAGATATCGCTTCTTTAAACTCAGTAGCAAGGCATAACTCTTTCAGAGTCTGGATAATTTCCGACTTCTTTTCCTTCAGTATATTGCTTTCAGAATTTGCAAAACACAGCATAATTGAATCATAAATTGCTCTATTTACACTCTTTTCCCAAGAAGAGTTTACTGAATCGTATTTTCTGAAAGCCTCATTGCCGAATACTGTTTTGACATCATCAATTACCCTAATGAATATTTTTTTCAATTCAGCTTTCTTATCTGGGTTAAGCTTTGCCCCATCACTTTGATAAGTGTCCAAGAACAATTTCAAGTTTCCTTTATATTCAGGAATATTTTCATAGAACGCAAAAAACCTCAGCACCAATTCAATGTCCCTCATTCTCAAATCCGGTTCTTTGACATTCCTCAGATATAAGAAATTGGTATCTTCGGAAAGCTCTTTGCATAAATCATTCATGTCCCCCCTGAATACACAGTTTCTCAGTTCTTGTGTACTTAATTTTGTTGAGTTTGTGTTTAATCTCTCAAAAACATCAAATCGAATAATTGGGTCACTTTCTTTCAGAACTACGATGCATCTTAATGTTCTTGACATTATAAGTCGCTGGTCTTCTATTCCAATTTGATGATACCTTTTATCATTCAAATCTGACCTAACTTTTAGACCTCGCAGATAATACTCATTATTCAGAAATCTATGAATTGAGGATAGTCTTTGTTGACCATCAATCACACTATACCTGCCCTGGTCAATCTCTGCAAAATAACATATTGGGATTGGAACATTCATCAGCAATGACTCAATTAATTTACTACATTGTGATAATTGCCATACTCTTCTTCTTTGATATTTGTCGGCTAAAATCAAAGTACCATCTTTTATCTGTTGGTCCAAAGACCTTACAATAAAATCATAAGGATGCGTAACTAATTTACGATCTTTCGGTGAAGTTTGGGGTATCTCCAATTCTTCATCATCGGTCTCTTTATCTGCAAACTTTTCCTCAACAAACGGCTTATCCTCATCTTCTGGTAGAACCATCTAATCATCCTCTTTTCTTGATAACTGGCTTTATTTGTTAAAAAGCTATTCCTTTATACAGAGGTAGCTTGGGATTAAATTAATCTCTCACTTGTGCGTAAAATACGCCACAATCCCATCCCCTCTCACGCCATCAATCCTCACGAACCCGAACCTCTCAAACTGTACAACCTTATCCATCTCCTTCTCACTCCCGCGCTTCCCCACGCCAGCATATCCACCATCATGCGACAGCGCCCTCACCTTGCGCCCATCAGGCGGAACCCGGTGGACGATGCGCGCCCCTCCCCGCAAAAGCTGTTCGCCATCTGTCCCGATGCAGCCTCACAGTATCGTTTTTAGCGGCACTGTTAATGTTTTGATTCACAGAAGTTTTAACACGTCACCCGTCGAGAGCACCTCAACCGCTGACTGTTTCTTCAAAGCCCTATCATTAGACCATATCGCCCCCTTCAATTTCAACGCAAGCGCAAAGTACTGCACATCGTCAGGGTCAGGAGATATTCGCTCCGCTTCTTCATAAAGCTCTGTAAACTCCTCAAAAGGCACAAATTCTATTTCCTTCTCCAGAAAAGTCAGCACCTTTCCAAGCTTCTCGATTGAAAGCCCGGTTCTCCTGACAATCTCATCTGCATGGTTTTTTATTTCAACCATAAGGAACTCAGGAGCCACGAAATCAAACCTTTTGTACCCTCTATTCAAAAGGAAAATTTCCAGGGTTTTCCCTCCTTTAAGAAGAGCAGAAAACACAACGTTGGCATCAACAACGAGGAGCATTCATCCCATCGCCGAATCTCTGAACTTTTTAGCAAGCGATTTGTTAACCTTCCTGCCAAGCTCCAGCGCATCTTCTTCGGTCAGCTTGCTTTTAGAAACAATCAATTTTAACTCGCTCAGTTCATCAACTTTTTTCTTGAGCAAGTCTCTCGTGAGGGCAGACCAGTCTATTTTAAAGCCTTCCATTTTTCTTTTAAGCTCTTCAGGTAAGATTACTATTAATTCAGCCACACATTATATTTCATCATTGGTTTATTTAAATATATTGTCGCAAACAAGCCCACATTGATTTAAGCCGCATGCGCAGTGTTCACAGGCATATGTCTGGATAATCAGATTTCAACTATACTACTACAGCCTTTCCCGCTTCCACCTTGACCCTGATAGGCTTATTGATTCTCATCAGAAAAGCAGGAGCGCCCCTTGCCATCGCTCTCCCAAGCGGGTCATAGTAATCCAGAAACCATATACCGTTGGTCGAAGTGGCATTGATTGCAACCGCATAGGCTCTCCACCTGAACATCTTTATCTGCGGAAGCTCTCCTGCCGCGCCAAGAGCAGAATCAAGCCCTTCGCCCTGTGATAATACATTGAGGGCAGGAACGGTTTCATTATACGGTGACGTTCTGTTAAACCCATTATATTCGTAGATTTTTATTTCATTCCCTTGTTTCCCGAGTGCATACCAGTCAAAAAGGCTCATCGTGGGATATGCTTTTATTCCCGTGTCATGGAAAAACTTCTCGGCGCTGGTTTTTTCACTGAGCCTGGCGGTCCCAAGACCTGCAAAAACGATAAGATAAATTACTAAAAATTTCACGGCTGTATTTTTCTGCAAAGGCTTCCTGTATAACCATATAACCATAACCAGCGCCAGTATCATGAGATATGTATCTGTGTAGAAAAATACCTCGGCAGAATATCTTGATACCTCAAACGGATAAAATAGCGGGACTCCCCGGGTTGTCGAATAGTCAAGAATTAAATGTATTATCACGCCGGCA
>JBAQYK010000300.1:0-2527 GCA_049299995.1 Candidatus Methanoperedens sp. | reverse complement strand
CCCTTCTGCGGAACAAAACCCGGTGGCTGGAAGAAATAACCGTTGTAATCGCGGATGAGATTCATCTTATCGATTCGCCTGACCGCGGTCCAACGCTTGAAATAGTTCTTGCGAAATTGCGGCAGATAAACCCCGATATGCAGCTCATAGCTCTTTCCGCGACCATTGGAAATGCGAACGAAATAGCAAAATGGCTCGATGCGAACCTCGTTGTCAGCGAATGGCGTCCCACTGAACTGAAAGAAGGTGTTTTCTTCGGGAATGCCATTACTTTTGCTAACAGAAGCCAGCGCGCGATAGAAGATTTCCATAAAGACAGCGCCATTTCACTGGTTGCAGATACGATAAAGGAAGGCGGGCAATGTCTCATTTTTGAGAGCAGCCGCAAGAGCAGCGAGGGAATGGCGGCGCGCGTCGGGACTTCGATATCGAAATTGATATCAGGCGAGGTAAAAGAAAAGCTAAAACTTCTTGCGGATGAAATCAATGAAACAAGCGAAGTGGAATCCACAAAAAAACTTGCCATGTGCGTGGAAAACGGAAGCGCATTCCACCATGCAGGACTTATTTCCGAGCAGCGAAAGCTCGTGGAGGGCGGCTTTCGGGCAGGCATAATAAAAGTAATATCTTCAACTCCCACTCTTGCGGCAGGACTCAATCTTCCGGCGCGCCGGGTCATAATCAAAGGCTACTGGCGGTATGATGTCAATTTCGGGCAGACCCCTATTCCCGTGCTTGAATACAAGCAGATGGCCGGGCGCGCAGGGCGCCCAAGACTTGACCCCTATGGCGAATCCGTCCTTGTCGCAAAGACGTTTGATGATTTAGAAGAGCTTATGAAGCAGTATGTCCTTGCCGACGTTGAGAAGATATGGTCAAAACTGGGAAGCGAGAACGCGCTTAGAACGCATATTCTTTCAACGATAGCTACCGGATTTGCACAAAGCATGGAAGAACCCCTTGAGTTCATGAGGGCGACGTTCTATTCCACACAGCAGGAACCCTGGAGCCTGAAGGCTGTTATCGAAAAAGTGATTGACTTCCTTGTTGAAAAAAAGTTCATACAAAAAGAGAATGGTCTTTCCGCCACGAAACTCGGGGAACTTGTATCCCGCTTATACATAGACCCGCTATCCGCTTCCATGATTATTGAAGGGATGGAAAAAATAGAAGAAAAAGGCATCCAGTACACGGAATTAACACTTCTTCATCTTGCGTGCATGACGCCTGATATGCGCTCGTTGTATTTGCGCTCAAACGATTATGAATGGTTAAGCGACATGGTTATGGAACACAACATGGAATTTGTCCAGATACCGCCGCAGTTCAAGGTTGATTACGAGTGGTTCCTCTCTGAAGTCAAGACCGCATGTGTAATGCTTGACTGGATAAACGAGATAAAAGAAGAGGATATTGTAAAAAAATATGGAATCGGTGAAGGCGACATAAGGGCGCTATCTGAAACAACTCTCTGGCTTGTTCATTCAATGGCTGAACTTGGAAGGCATGAGAAACGCTCTTGTGCAAGAGCGGCAAATGAACTTGAAAAACGTGTGGAATACGGAGCCAGTCCTGAATTACTTGACCTTATCCAGATACGCGGGATAGGGCGTGTCCGCGCCCGCAAGCTTTATAACGCGGGGTTCAGGGACATGGAGGCGCTCCGTGCCGCGAAGCAGGATGTGATTGCAAAGATTATCGGATCAAAAATTGCCATTAAAATCCTGAAACAGATAGGGAGTCCCGTATCTATCGAAGAACCTGCCGAAGAACAGCGAAAACTCGGAGATTTCGGGTAAACTTTAATACTTGTTTGACAGTTAATGAAGCGAGGGAAAGATTGAGTTTAACAGGTATCATATACGGAAGCTATGAAGCTTTGCTAGCCAATGAAATAAAGGATAAGCCTGTCCCATCTCACGTTGCAATTATAATGGACGGTAACAGGCGCTTTGCAAAAAAGCATGGGCTGGCACAGTATTACGGTCATTTCAGGGGCGCGGACACTACAGAGAGGGTTCTTGACTGGAGTTTTGACCTGGGTATTAAACAGCTCACGGTCTACGCTTTTTCAACCGAGAATTTCGAGCGGTCAGATTTAGAGAAAAACAGGCTTTTTGAGCTTATCGGGCTTAAATTTGATAAAATTTGCAGCGATGAACGCACTCATAAACGCCGCATGAGAGTTCGGATAATCGGGAATATCGACATGCTCCCCTCTTCCCTGAAATCCTCAGCAAAACACGCGGAAGAAATCACAAAAAATTACGACGGCGTATATCTTAATGTGGCGCTTGCTTATGGTGGAAGACAGGAGCTTGTGGATGCCGCGCGCAATATGGCTTTTAAAATCAAGGACGGTAAACTATCTATAAAAGACATTAATGAAGATGCCATATCCAACAACCTGTATCCTGCAAACGGGTCAGTGCCGTATGTTGACCTTATTATCCGAACAGGCGGAGATGAAAGGATCTCTAATTTCCTTCCCTGGCAGGCAAACGGGAATGAATGCGCCGCTTATTTC
>JBAQYK010000299.1:0-4405 GCA_049299995.1 Candidatus Methanoperedens sp. | reverse complement strand
ATCATAGCCCATAATGCCCGTTATCAATCCCAATATCCAGACCATAAAGCCCGCTGAGCTTCGCGAGTTTGGCGCGGGAATTAAGATAACTTAATTAATAATGAAGTATCATATTGTAAGTTAACTTTGCTTAACTTAGAATTGGAAATATTAAGATAAGTAAAGAAAGGTTATCTTATGAAAACCAGAGCTGGAACATTCGTAATGCAATCGGGAGGCTATAAAGCATTCATACCAGTGCCTTTACCTCCTGCCCCACCCATCGAATATGATGATGAATTGCAGTTATTGCTATCAAAAGCTGATAGAGACCTTGCAAGACTGGATGGAATTACAACAGTCTTGCCAAATTCTGACCTTTTCATTGCAATGTATGTAAAAAAGGAAGCGCTCTTGAGTTCTCAGATTGAGGGTACTCAGGCTTCTCTTGAGGGGGTTCTTGAATTTGAGGCAGATTTAACGCCTAAAGAAGATGTAAATGAGATAAAAGACGTAATAAATTACATAAAGGCGTTAAATTACGGGATGGGCAGGCTTAATGAATTGCCTATGTCGTTGCGGCTTATCAGGGAAATCCATAAAAACCTGTTAGAGGGAACAAGAGGTGCAAACAGGATTCCCGGGGAATTCAGGGAATTCCAGAATTATATAGGAACGCCGGGCGCATCTTTGAATGAGGCAATATTTGTCCCTCCGCCGCCGGATGTGGTCATACCTGCAATGGAAGAACTTGAGAAATTCTTTCATAGGAAAGATGGTATCCCACCACTGGTCAAGATTGCTTTAATCCACGCCCAATTTGAAACTATCCATCCGTTTCTGGATGGAAATGGAAGGGTGGGAAGACTTCTTATAACATTTTATCTTTATTGGAAGGGGATATTATCCAGACCCCTTTTGTACCTGAGTTTTTACCTGAAAAAGAACAGGGCTGTATATTATGATTTGCTTATGAAAGTGCGTAAAGAAGGGGCATGGGAAGATTGGATTAAGTTTTTCTTGAAAGGCATAAGTGAAACTTCGCAGGAGGCGGCAAATACCGCGAGGGAGATAATTAAATTAAAAGATGGGCTGATAACGAAACTTTATGAAAATTCAATAGCAAGCGTATATGCTGTGAAATTGATTGATTTGCTTTTTGAGAAGCCGGTGATAAGTACTAAAGATGTGGTTGAAAAATTGAAAGTTTCAACTGTGACTGCGAATGAACTGGTGAGGAGATTTGTTACAATAGGTATTTTGAGAGAGATAACGGGGAAGCAGAGGTATAAGAAGTATATTTTTACTGATTATGTGGAGATTATAGCGAGAGGGACGAGAGATGAATATTGATGAATATAAAAGAAAATGACTTAAGGGATGAAACGGGAAAATATACAAGGCCAATTACTTATAATGAGTTTAAAAATAGTCTCGATGAGGGGCGTAAGAAGATTCTTGCAGAATATGAAAATAGTATAATGGAATTTTTTTCAATTCTTGATAAAAACAATTTGTTAAAGAAAGAATTTGCAGATGAGGTGATTAAACGGCTACAAAAACAAGGTTATACAGATTTACATGTTCACTCATTAATTCATAATTCATACAATATAGCAAGTAAATTTCGGGACGTTGATTTCATGAATAGTTTTCAGAATGTAGCAAAAAGTGAGGGGTTTAATGTTGATGATATTGGCGAACAGGTAATGGTTATGATTGGTATGAGTTATGTTTACCATGTAGAATATCTGAAAAGAAATATGTTATTATTAATTGATTTTGGAAAAATGGATTTAAAGAAACCTGACACATTAACTTTTGGGGGCATTTTAAATAAATTGGCACAATATAAACTAATTAATGAAGATATGAACAAAAATATCTTCTTTAATTTCTTGAATGCTAAAAAAAGAAATGCTCTTGCACATTTTTCTTACTACTTTGAAAACTCAAAAATGCATCTTTGTATAGATGGTCCATTTGACCCTAAACCTTCTCAAATGGAATTTTATGAATTGATGAAAGAATCAATAACAATGAACGTTTTTTCGCTTTCTTTCTATTTGATTTTTGTAAGTAAGTATGTACAAAAGGAATTAGATTAGTCATATTAAGGTGATAAATAATGTTTTGCATCTTCCAACCTTATTTTAAATACTCCCCCATCCTATCATAGCCCATCATGCCCCCAATCTTCGAAATAATCCACAAAGCCTGCGCCGGCAGAATCGGGCGCCTTGAAACTCGCCACGGTACAGTGGAAACGCCCACCATCATGCCGGTGGTCAATCCCAATATCCAGACCATCAAGCCCTCTGAACTTCGAAAATTCGGCGCAGAGATTATTATCACGAATTCTTATATCATTTACCGCAAACCCGAACTCAGGGAGCGCGCCCGCAGCGAGGGGCTGCATTCCCTTATAGGTTTTGACGGCCCTATAATGACCGACTCCGGCTCATACCAATTATCAGTGTATGGCGAGGTGGAAGTAAATAACGCAGAGATAGTGCAATTCCAGCAGGAAATCGGCTCGGACATCGGCGTGCCTCTTGACATACCTACTCCTCCCGATGTCCCGCGCGCTCGCGCCGAAGAAGAGCTTGAAATCACATACACGAGAGCAAAAGAAGCCCTCGGCTTAAAAAAAGACATGCTGTTAGCCGCGCCTGTGCAGGGTTCAACCTATCCTGAGCTACGGGAGCGGGCCGCGCGTGAATTAAGCCAGCTTGATTTTGACGTATATCCGCTTGGGGCTGTCGTGCCTCTCATGGAATCGTACAGGTATTCCGACCTTGTGGATGTCATCGTGGCATCAAAAAAAGGTCTCTCGACCGCAGCGCCGGTGCATCTTTTCGGCGCAGGGCATCCCATGACGTTCTCTCTTGCAGTGGCATTGGGCTGCGATTTGTTCGACTCTGCCTCGTATGCCCTGTATGCCAAGGACGGGCGGTATATGACAGTTCGCGGCACGTATCATCTTGACCAGCTTCAGTACCTGCCGTGTTCCTGTCCTGTATGCACATCGCATAATGCCGATGAATTGATACATAGCGAGAACCGGGAAGAACTTCTGGCGCGCCATAATCTCTATGTGACTTTTGAGGAAATAAGGGAGGTAAAACAGGCAATAAGAGAGGGAAGCCTCTGGGAACTCGTTGAGCAGCGGTGCAGGGTGCATCCCCAGTTGTTAAACGGGCTTAAGCGCGCGCTTCATTATTCTGATTGGATTGAGCAGCTTCAGCCTGTATCCGGCTCCACTTTTTTTTACAGCGGACCTGAATCAGCTCTTCGACCCGAAGTGCTTCGGTACAGGAAGAGGCTTAAAAACCTGAAGATCGGAGGCAAAGTGCTTATCCGAACGCATAGGCTTGGTAACGAGAATGAATTTGACTGGGTTCTTGATTTTAAGCCACCGTTTGGTCCGTATCCACTGGAGCTTAAGGAAAACTGTCCTTTCAACGCCGAAACAACGGATGAGCATGATTATGAATCATTGACAGCCGCGCTTCAAAATACACTTGAATTGATGGAATTAAATCCTGATTCCGAGTTCACGCTCGTATTGGATGATTTGCCTGAACATCCGTTAATGAAGGAAATCAAAAACCGCAAATGACTACAGGAACATTTCACTATTTGTGCTTACCCGCTTTTTAATGCGCTTTTTCTCCTCTTTTTCATAGGAGAGCCGCACACAGGACACTCATCCCCCTCCGGGAAACGCCGCTTGCACCCGATGCACTGTTTTTCCCAGAGGATAACATCTTTTATCTTCCTCTGACCCGCAGGCATGACCTTGATGCCAAGCTGGATGGCGGTATTCTGTACCGCGAAATCATCAGTAACCAGAATAGTTTCTTCGCGCCCTGAATATTCCAGCGCCTTTGCAAGAATGTCGATATCTGTGGCTGAAAGCTCTTCGCTATCCTTCGTGATGCCGGCTTTTGACATGGCTTCTTTTTTAAATGCCTTAAGCGGGGGCTCTACTCTTACGTTCATCAATTCCATTGTTGTGCGGGCGTTCTCGTCCCTGAGTTCGTCAACGACTGAGGGGACGGTTATGATGATGCCTTCGAGGCGCTTTCTGATGATGAAGAGAGAGGAGTCGGCGATGTATATCATTTCAGGAACGATACTTAAGTTATCTTAGATAAAGATATCCCGCCGGTTGGAGAATTTTTATTATCTTATGCGCCTTCTATTAGGTTTCATCGTAATGAGCCGACGAATATCTGTGTTTATCATCGAAATCTTTATTGATTTTTAAAATATTACATTACATCATGTCAGAAATCCTTATAGTCTATTACTCAAGGGCAGGCAACACCGAAAAGCTTGCAAAAGCAGTCGCAGAAGGCGTACGTGAAGGCGGGGGAAACCCAACGCTGAACACGGTAGATGAAGTCGATATCAATAAACT
>JBAQYK010000298.1:0-1836 GCA_049299995.1 Candidatus Methanoperedens sp. | reverse complement strand
TGCAGCAAATCTGCGTTCATCTGCGTTCGTATATACAACATCCTTGCGAGAATATTTAAACATTCTTGTACCTGCATAAAAGTAGGTCGAGAGGGCAACAAACATTGCGTTTGGGATCCGTTCCCGTAGATAAACCTGTTGCCCTCTCATCCTTTTAATACACGGATAAGTACGTTTTGGACATATATAAATGTACCACAAATAACTCACGAACATGTGTAGGAAAGGATGGAGGAGGGACTTGGCTCTCTCGATCTAATATATAAACCAAAATAAAAGAGGTCGAGATAAATGAATACCACAACAATGCTATACGTCGGAATAGACATTTCAAAAGACAAATCCGATATCTGCATAAAGGACGTGAAAGGGAACGAGTTGATCCAGCGATTTAAAATCACGAACAATAAAGCAGATTTAGGTCATTTGTATGAAACAATTGAAAGAATAAAATCCAGAACATCAGGAAATAGCGATGTAGTTTTCGGAATGGAAGCTACAGGGATATACTCTTTGCCTTTGTATTCAGCCTTGAATAGAGATGGACATAAGGTCAAGCTATACAATCCGATCCAAACCAATGGCTTTCGGAAAATGAATATTCGAAAGACAAAAACTGATCCGATAGATTCAGCTATCATTGCAGATATGCTTCGTTTTTCTGAAGCACCTGAAGTTAATCCTATCAAGGATTTGAATCTGTATCAGTTGAGAGAATTGGTCAGGATTCGTGATCGCCTTATAGATAAGCAAACTGTTTGTAAAGTGCAGCTTGTACGTAATATCGATACTGCCTGGCCTGGTTATTCAAGTGTTATGAAAAAAGCTACGGGAGCAACATCAATCGCAATCCTGAAAAAGTATTCTGTACCTTCAAAAGTGCAGGCTGAATCCTTTGAGAAATTTTATGAACTTGTCAAGATGAAAAGTCGATCGAAAATATCTCGCATGACAGCTGTGGAAATTTACAACCATACAGGGAATATTTTGACTATACCTGAGCTCGATTCGATTATCTCTGTTGAAATTAAGACCTTGATCACAGAACTTGAGTTGTATGATGAACAGATCCGATCGATTGAGAAAAAAATTGACACAATGATGGAATTGATCGATTCAAAAATAATGTCAATTCCAGGTATTGGAGATACTTTAGGGCCGATGATACTTGGTGAAATCGGGAATGCTGACAGGTTTCCAACTGCTAAGAAATTGATTGCTTTTGCCGGGCTTGATCCTATTGTCAGTCAATCGGGAAGGTTTGAGAATAAGTCCGGAAAGATCTCAAAAAGAGGTTCGCCACTGCTTAGAAAAGGTCTTTTTCTTGCAGCTAATGTGGCGAGACAAAATGATGAGAATTTGAAGCGGTTTTATGATAAGAAGAGACGCGAGGGAAAGCATCATTATTCTGCTTTGAATGCGGTCGCTGCTAAAGTATTGAGGATAGTTTACTGGGTTTTGAAGAATAACAAGGAGTATCAGACACAACTGAATTAATCCTATTTTTGTTAAGTGGAATGTGGCCAAACAAATAGTTAGTGGATACTATTTTATTATACATTGCAAGTATGGATAGTTGTGATATTATGCAACAGGTGATTTCATGATAAACCCCGCCAGCGGCGGCGCATACGTTGGGGTCTGGGGTCGCAACCCCAGCGCAATATCGCTGAGATTGACCGAAAGTGTTAATAGTACGCTTATCTGCGGTTCAGCTTCTCGATTTCCCCTAACAATCATTTGAAGATGCTGGTTTTTACGTGTAATTTGGATGCAATTTGCGTGCAAGATATTCACTCTTATATTTTTTAGAACTCTTTGAGTAGTCTTTTGGGT
>JBAQYK010000297.1:0-5585 GCA_049299995.1 Candidatus Methanoperedens sp. | reverse complement strand
GCGCTTGAAAATGATGATATGGCGGTGCTTTCGCGGTATGAAAACAGGGTTGAAAGGATGCTCGGGAGACCGTTTGCAAGGGCGCTTGAAAAAAGAAAAGGGCTGGATGCCTGTGTTAATAATGAGTTGTTACAGGAACATCTGCCTGAGTTGTGGGTTGCGTTTAAGCAGTACTGGGCATAAGCACAGCGTTAATGCTGCCTTCCTGTCCAGGTCTGTTGGTGACGCGCGCCAAACCAATCTCTGTTTTGATGATAGAGCCTTTTGTCACAATGTTTCGCCTGACATAGTGTATATTTGCAGGGTTACCGGTAACGGTTTCAATCTTAACTTTCTTTGATTCCTTTGTTGCAGGGTCTATTACTACTGCGGTACTGTCTCTTAAGAGCCGAACTTTCATTTGCCCGCCCATGGTTTTTATTGTTTTCCTTATAGTTTCGCCCAGATGCGTGTTTGCAGTTTCGCCGCCAAGTTCGAACTTTCTTTTACCTCTCGCTCGTATAATTCTACCGCCTGTGTATTTGCGTGTTGATTTGCCTTGCCATCTCATAATAAACCTCTTTAGACCGCGTATTTAAAATACGGGAATTAATTATAGAACAATAATTTTCCTTCATAACGCAGTAGGGTAATAAAAGCTTTCGCCTCGGTTTTACACTTTGATGAACCCAATGATAATCACTCTTTTTAGACGGGTTCATCAAAAAGCGACACCTCGCTTTATGCGGTGTTGGGGTATGCGCAGCATACCCCTCGTTTGAAAACCGAAACTTCGGTTTACGCAGTATCCACATATGCCTGCGGGCATACGTGTCTGCGAAGTAAAGCGGCGCAACGGTTTTTGATAAAACTTTCTTAAAGTTTTTTGACGAATCCAATGTTCTCTGTTCCTTTTTGACGGATTCATCAAACATGCAAAGGTATAAACTCTAAAAATTTAATACTAAGAATCGGTGGTTTGACTGAGCGCCAAGGAAAATGAGGCAGTAAAGACACGACTTACAAAATATCTGATGCGCGATGAAACAGGCATCAGGAAGTCTGTTTTGAAATTATTCCTCTCAAACAAACCTTATACCACGCAGGATGTGTTTGCCCATCTTAAAAAAGATGGGTTTGATGTCAATTACAGGGGAGTTTCAGCAATGGTGGGTCTTATGAACACGAGGCTTGGCATCCTGAGGATAGATGTCAGGGGCGACCATAATGTCTATTCGCTCAAGGATGAGTACAAGAACAGTTTGAAAACTACGATGGACAATTATTAGCTTGACTTTTTAAAAAAAGAGATGCAGGCACTGATTTAGCGCCTGCATTGAAGTTTAACTTCAGTATCCCAGATATTTTGGAGCAAACAGGATGACAAAGTAGATAGCCATTGTTACAAATCCCAATGGTACTCCAAGCCTTGCCCATTCCTTGCTTGTGATTCCGAGTTTCCCTGCTGAAATGATGTTCGGGATGTTTCCAGGTATCAGCATGCCTCCAGCTATCAAAAGCCCCATTAATGCAGCATTAATCTGAAGCTGTGAAAAGGTTGGTCCGATTTCTGCTGCTGTCAAAGTTGCATTATCAAGGATTGCAGACACCGTGTTTACCCAATAGAGCGCCTCGGGTGGCATTTTTGCGATGTATTCAAAGATAATCGGCTTGAAACCGTCGCCAAGGAAAACAAGCGCCATAATGAACACATATACTTTGACCGCCCTCATGACTACATCTTTCACTGTTTCATTATAATCCTCAGCTTTCATGCCCGCATCCTTTGGATCTACTTTTCCAAGGAAGAACATACCTACCAGACCAAATGCAATAATTCCGGGGATAACGTAAACAGCCAGATGATCGAAAAGGTACATGAAACTGGCATTGTATGGCGGACCTGACAGCTTGGATATGGCAATTGTTGAAAGAGGCTCGCCAAGAGGTGTAAGCGCAGCGCCAAGACCGATTGAAAAACATGCTATGACTGTAAGGTCAACCTTGGATTTCCTTGTAAGCGGAAGGGCGTTGACCATCTCAACGAGTATAATGGCTGCAAGAATAGCTGAAATCACGCTTGAAAACAGACCAAGGACTGCGATGAGAATGAAAGCCATGACCTTTAATGAAAGTTTTTCGGTCATTGTCCTTATCGCGCCATGGATGGGTGTGTGCCATTTATAGATAATCAATCCGACAACCAGTACAACCTGCACGATGCCTATGGGTAAATGAAGGCTGTTAGTGATATACAGGGGGGCGACTAGTGCCTCTTCTATTATTGACCATCTCCAGCCTGTTTCCTGACCTTCCAAGGTAACAAAATGTGAAATGGTCAGGGCAAGCACACCGCAAATAAACAGAAATACTTCAAGATTTTGCTCAATTATCTTAATTTTAAAAGGACCTATCAATACTATCAGGAATATTATGAAAAGTCCTATCGTAATTCCTAAGTCAAGCGCCATTGTTATTTTTTCCTCCTAAACATATTTTATTTCCAGACCACCAAAAGCCTGAATAAAACTTTTTTCATATTCAGCACAGGCTCTTTTATAATTTGTGGTTTTAACCGAGGGAAGGGCGCATTGTGAAAGCGGGATAGTGCCGGATAAAAATACTGGGGAATTTGTTGAAATCGATACTCGGAATAACGAGGAGAGGTCATATGCAATGGCGAGGGCGAAATTGCAGGGCTGGAAATGTGGGTTTATCCCATGTGTGGCTTACCTATGGAACACACCGCACACACGGCGCCGCTTTCCAGAAAAGCCCATGCCAAAGGATAGGTGTTGGCACATCTACCCACCGTATAAATCAGTCCCATGAGCCAGACCAAAGGATGCGGAAAAAGCCACTTTTTTCATTTAGCCATTTTTAAAACTGTCTTAAGATCCACTGGTTTAATCAGGTTTTTGGTAGCCTCAAAATGACGGGTATCGTGAGTTAAAATATGCTTGATATTTTCAACCAAACCTGTTGCTGCAATCAACGAATCAATCGTAGGAATATCATATTTTAATCTTATATCTCCTGCGCGCATCGCTATTTTCTGGGTGATATTTATGAAAACCAATTTTGTATAAACCAGGTCGTTTATTTTATCCATGTTTTCTTCGCCCAGGATTTTAATCAATTCCGTGAGTGTAACTACCGAGACTACCCCTGTTATTTTTTGATTCTTTATAGCCTTTGCAAGTTCAAAATATGCGCCGCTTTCATTTGTCAAAAGCCCGGCTATGTGCATGGTATCGATGAGAATCTTATTCATTAGCTCATCTCTTCTATTTGCCTGTCCCTCTCCGTATCGTCCTTTCGCATCTCATCTATTTGCTTTCTTACTTTTTCCATATCAAGCTTTACCGACCCACAAAGCGCAGTAATATCGACAGTCCGGGGTATTAATTTAATATCCCGATTTCCGGCTTCAATGACCAGTTTTACACCCTTCTTAAGCCCAAACCTTTTTCTGATTCTGGCTGGAATTATTACCTGTCCCTTTGAACTCATCGTTATCGTTTCTAAATCGCTCATTTGGCTTACACCACTTACAGGTAAGACATTATATGATATATAATTTTTCATTATACTGAGTTAAAGATTACTTTCAATGGTCTTACCATCCCACATAACCAATAAACTCTTATAAAATCCAAATTTTAAAAAATCAATTGCATGTGCATGCATTGTCAGGAAAAAAATGCGCGCACAAGACGGCGCCGCTTTTCAGAAAACCCTATGCTAAAAGATAGATGCCGCCCTACCCATGATAATACGTCGGCTCTTCCTTTTTCTTCTGCTGCGCCTGCTGGAAATTAATCACAGGAACAGGCATCGAAGGCGGAAGCCCGAGCGCTTTTGATAGCAGCAGCGCAAGCGGCGCAAGATTCGCAACCATGGTGTTTGCAAGCTCATTCTGGACATCACCCGGCGCATTCCCCGCATCCCATTTCTCCTTCAGGGCTTTCAGGTCTTCCTCGCTGTAATATTCAGACATCCCCTCAAACCTTATATGACCTATGTTCGGGCTGAGATAGTTGATTGCGAAAGTGTACTCAACCCTGAGCACTGATTTTTCCCCGAAAGGAGTGGTCTGGACAACTATTGACGGATTTTTGAGATTGACGTCATAGTTAATATTAATGTTCTTGTATTTTCGGATATCTTCTGCCGTGGAATATACCTTGGATTCTACGTTGGTGAGCTGGAAGTTTAAAATCATGTGTTTTTCAGGCTTACTATACATTCAGATGTTATTAAATTATGGGTTATTGGATACATAGCCCTCGCGGCTGATTCCTTCTTTTAGCACCGGGACAGTCGGAATTTCCTGCCAGTTCACGCCCACGACATCAAAGGAATTGAGAATCACATACAGTGTCTCGATATCCCTGCCTGTGAACCTGGACTTGAGCAGCTTCACCCTCTCTTCTCTTGATTCAAGTATTGCCACACCGATTACTCCCTTAATGTATTCTTGTTAAATAATACCTTAATGAGGTATAATTAGGTATAATAGGGTAATGAACTATTAAATATTTTGGTAGTATTATGGGGTAATGTGAAATATTATTAAAATTAAAACCAGTGTTGCCCTTGATGAGAACCTGTTAAAATGGGTTGATTTACAGATTGAAAAGAAGCGGTTTGCAAATAGAACTCATGCCATAGAATACGCCCTCCAGCAATTAGTTGAGAATGAAAAAGACGCCAGTGCATCCAAGTATCAACTCATCTTACGCGAGGGAAAGGAAACGGGGTATTCGAAAGGCAAATAGACGTTCTCCGGTTTCCTTGCCTTTTCTTAGGTTCAGGATTGGTATATTCGTTTCAATAATCTTTTTCCAAGATAGGATGTTTTCAGCTTTACCGCGCCGTTCCTGCATAGCTCGTGGCAGCAGTAGCATTTTATGCACTTTTCCTGATCGATAAAAGGTTCCGGTTCAAGAGTAATTGCAGACACCGGGCAGCTTTCAAAACATATTTTGCATTTCTTGCAGTCATCTCCGGATATCTCTACTCTCGACATATTCTCGGCGTTCTTGAACACGAATTTGCCCAAAAACGTTGGTAATTTGTAGTATGTGCGCCTTGATTTTTTGAACGCCATCCTCACATCGCCGATTTTTTCACCCATTACCTCGATTTTATCAAGCTCCCCTATCCCAAGCCCCCTTTCATTTGCAAAACGAGTGGTCAGGATATCCTTATGCGAAAATCCCATTACTTCAGAGGCTGCGGCATCAAGAGCAACGCAATCCGCGCTTGAAAGGATAACCCCGGACGATATCGGCGTTCCATTGGTGGCGCCATCCCCTTCCATTCCCACAATGCCGTCCATGACCGCAAGCCCCGGCTTCAGGGCTGAGTAGATGTCCACTACAGCATGGCTTAAACTATCTTCCGTGGGCGCCTGCCTGTGTATTGCAGCCTTGCCTCCTCCCGGGATTACGCCATAAAAATTTTTAACGGCGCCCGTATATTTCGTGAGCATGTGCGTCTTCATTTTGGGCAGGGAAACAAGCACATCGCAATCAATTACAGGTTTTGCAACATTTATAGTATTCAGAACCCTGCCGTTTACTTTAACAGGATACGTGCCC
>JBAQYK010000296.1:0-2262 GCA_049299995.1 Candidatus Methanoperedens sp. | reverse complement strand
ATATAAGGTGAAAAAACTCACACTTGAATTTCTGGCACTTCCCGCTCCAAGGACATTCGAACTAAAGGATGGAAAATATGAGAGCGCTGGCAATTCAAGAGCGGGACCGCTTGATGGGGCTACTATTGATAATATGATTGAAATTGCAAAGCAAATTGCACATGATTACGAACATGGGTTCGATAAAACCAAAAATGAAAGCGCCTGCAGGGAATGCGGATATAGATTGTATTGTGGCGACTGACAAATTCAAGAAAAGTGGAGAAATGGACTACATTATTGGGCTATACCTGATAGGTCAGACCCGGCAGTATTTTAGTGGATGCATGGAATAGAATGAAACCTTTGTATGGTTATCAGATTTGCCCTTTTTGTGGTGGGAGAGTGGAATATGCTGGGATTAGCAGTGGCCATATATTTCCAGACATAAACACAGGTCAGATGTACATTTGCAGGGAATGTGGTTATCAGGGAAGCTTCATAATCGAAGTTGATGACCACGAAGATGTCCAGAAGATGAAGGAATATCTAAAAACACATAAGGGCGAGATTGTAGCTCCTCCATTCAGTTTACCAAAAAGATATATGTGGTTATGGAGGTTAATGCTGGTTTTAATTGTAATCGCTATCGCAATTGCTATCGTACGTTTTTGATAACGAATAATTTCATCTTGCTTACCAAAACAATAAAAATAAGCACGTACAGGTTGAAGACTATTTCACTTTATGTCCGAACTTCAATATCGCCTTGTCAAACATTTCGCAAAGCCTGAGCCTGGCGAGTATGTACCTATCGAGTTCATCGAGATGACAAGAGAGACTGTGGCTTGGTCGCCCAAATTGAAGCAGAGCATCTACATCACTCCCGACATGCCGGATGCGGGTGAACTCAAGCGCGTGCGCGAGGTCAACGTGCTCAGGGTTGTCAACCAGCTCTCTGGAAGCATATCTACTATCGAGCTGACCGATGAGGAGAAAGAGCAGTTCGAGAACGTATATAAGGCATACCAGGAAAAGGGCGGGCAGATACTCTTCAGCCGCAAAAAGGTAGGCAGGAAAACTGTATCCTTTTTTGAACTTTCCGAGGAAAAAGAAGATAAAAACCGAAAGAAAGAAATCGAGGTAAAAAGCATGCTGCTATCAGAGAAGTTCGAAGTCAGCTAAGGCGGGCTGCGCTGAAGGCGAGAGAACGTGCCCTCAGTGGCTTTGTGTAATAAGTAGCCAAAACGCCCTACTTTATATACAGCCACTTTACTTTTTACACAGGAATAGAATTTTCATAATTTTATACATAAAGTACTATTCTTGAGTTATTTAGTGCAGGAGGAATTAGAATAAGCTTTGCACCTAAAGTCGTTCAAAAACGGTAGTTTGGGTGCAAAGCTAATCATAACCAAAGCTTCTTGGTCTACTAATAAATAACACCACATGATTATCCTTTTTACCATCGCAGAATTCGCAAGATACATCGCTATTCAGATTGTATCCATTTTTCTTGCATTCTTCACAAATCCTATAAAGAACATAAGCTCCTCCCTTTTGTCCAGATAGACCTGATTTGAATTTTCTGAGCCCTACAATATAAACCCCATTGATTTCAATCGGTCCCTTAAGCATATCATACCTATAGGGATAAGTGGAGAGCATTGTTTGCGCCTTTTCTAATAACCTATCCTTGTCTTTTCCATTAAAAGCCTTCAAGCTCTTTTGGAAAGAGTCCAAGGTTATTATCTCGTAAGGCACTACAATCTTCAACCCCTCTAACTGTCCCTTCTCCCCGCATTCTTAAGCAAATTCATTGCTTCCTTATCAAAAATCACTTCTAAAGTTTCTAACCATTCATCAGGAATCAGAAAAGAGTACCTTGCTTTTTTCTCCGAAAGCCCGTACATTATAATTTGCTTTTCAGGAACGTCTATAATTTTCATCAATTTCCCAATCCTCGGAACCATTATCGTAGTTTCATATGTTTTTTCTTTAATTTGCTCTGGAGATAGGCAAGAATATTTCTCAACAATCTGATTAATATATTTTAAAATAGTTTCATTAGAATCAAAAATCTCTTTTGTCATCCCCAAGAGTTTTTCTCCTTCCTTTGTTAAAGTTATGTTGTCCCTACCCCAATTTACAAAATTACTATTTTTTAATAACTCAAGGTCTTCATTTACATTTTTAGAAAAAGGTCCTCGTTGCCATCTTAGAAAAAAATATCCAAATCCCCTTCTCTGCCTCTCATTTAATAACTTCTGTGAATGGAATACA
>JBAQYK010000295.1:0-8589 GCA_049299995.1 Candidatus Methanoperedens sp. | reverse complement strand
GATAATATCCATGGAAAGTCGTTTTCATAGTTCGGCCTATATTTTTATTTTGATTTTAAATTTCGATTACAGGATTTTGGAGAATAACCTTTTTCTGAATGATTAATTTCATTATACTTTCCCATATATAAATTAAACTCAGAATTTTACAATGCCCCTCTTCAAAAATCCATCCCCCAATCCTTACGATCAATTATTGCATATTTAGCCAAGACAGAGCCATCAAAGCAGAATCACTCGGATTGCCCCCCGCCCTCACACAAACCAAACGTGCGCCCGCCCGCGAGAACTTTGAGACTTTTTGCGCGCGCCAACTGCTGACTCTTCTTCGATTGCGCCGCCCCAAACACATTGCCCATATGGGTGCGGGAGATTGGGCGGCAGTCATGCGCTCAGGCAAGGATAATCAACCACGGAGGACACAGAGAGCACAGAGTTGTATAATGGTTCTCTGTAAGCCGAAACTTCGGCTTGCGCAGTAACCCACGTATGGAGAAGCCATACGTGTATGCGGTGTAAACTGACGCAACAGTTTTTGATTAACCTTTCCAAAGGTTTTCCTCTGTGCGCTCTGTGGTTTTTGAGGTGAGATGGTTGCATCGGTTTCTATCGGCGCGCCGAACAGTTAAAAATATTTAACTATGAGTTCGTACGAGTTCGTATTGAGTTCGCTGTTAATGTTTGTGCCTGTTTTCATTGTTGTTTATGAACGAAACCCATGGCTATAGTATAGTTCTTAAATTTCAGTAATATATAAATACCACTTCAACCAATTATTAGTTATGTCGACTGAGGTGGTTTAAATTGACAATAGTACCAAAAGGAGAGGCGTTCCTGTCTGATTATTCCATAAGGAAATTGACAGACGCATATCATAGAGAAAGAGATGCAAAAGCAAAAATGCGACTTCTGGCAGCGATTTATCGCAAAGAAGGAAAGACTTATGATGAAATAAGCCAGGCATTGAAATATCCCTTAACAACAATTCGTGGCTGGTTGAGCCTTATCCACATAGAGGGAATATCAAGAAAAAACGATATTAAACAGACAGGAAAACCAAAGAGATTGACAGATGAGCAGATAATGAAATTGAAGCCTATTCTTCTCAAGTCTCCCGAAAAACAGGGCTTCCCCTTCATTTTTTGGACAACAAAGCTTGTTATACAGCTCATTAAAAAACTATATAATGTTTCATATAAACCACTTCAAGTAAGACGTATTCTTCACCGCCTTCGTTTATCATGTCAAAAGCCACGACCAACTCATAAAAAAGCCAGTAATAAAGCTCAAGAAGATTTTAAAAAAACTTCCGAGAAAGAGTACAACCATATGCAGAAAATGGATATGAGGTCCTATTTCTGGACGAAAGCATCTTCCCGATAAAACCATATCTTGCATATGGATGGTTCTTGAAAGGCAGTCAACCTGTCGTCAAATATGAGCATAAAAGAAAGGATAAACACGGTGTCATGGGAGCTTTGAATTCAGATCATTTTATTTATGAACTTTCTGATAAATTAAATAGTGATATTTTCAAGAATTTCATAGTTCGACTGATAGATCAATTCAAAAAAGTGGTTATTGTTATTGATCATGGGCCTTATCACGTCTCAAAAATTATGCAGGAATTTTATGCAGAGAATAGAGAGCACTTGCATGTTGAGTATTTTCCAAGCTACAGCCCTGAACTTGATCCCATAGAACAGTCCTGGAGAGAGACAAAGAAGTGGTTAGCGATACGAAATTGGAACAATAAGGATGATTTGAAAGAGCAACTTATATCTGCTTTTCAGCAGGAGTTTGTTAAAATACCAATTTACGATTATTTAAGGACTTGACTATAAAACTGTTAATCATTTGAATACTTCAAAACTATATAGCCTTTATGTTGTACATTCCAAATAGAAAACAAAGCTGCAAAAAGCTTAGCCTCTAAGCCCTCGCATACTCTTCCTTGAACTTCGAAATCTGCTCGCAATTCCCGATAATTGCCAGCGTCATTCCATCCCGAATAATAATCGAAGGATCGACATCAGTAGTAGTATTCCCGTTCTCTTCAATCCCTATTATGGTGCACCCTATACTCGAGCGAATCTTTGCATCAGCTATTGTTTTCCCAACAAGAGGCGAACCTGAAGTTATGTGATGCCTTGCAATTTCCAGTCCCTCAAGCATCATTATGTTCTCCTCCTCACGCCCGATAGCTATGTGAGCAAGCATCTGCCCTGCCACGATGGAAAGCGACGCCACATAATCCGCTCCTGCCCTGTATATCTTGTCAATAGACTTCGTAGTGTTTGCCCTTGCGAGGATTATGGAATGGGGGTTGAGGTTCCGCGTAATGAGCGTGGTAAAAATAATATCGGCATCGTTGTTCAGGACTATGATAACGGTCGAGGCGGTCTGGACTCCTGCGCGCTTAAGAATCTCCTCGTCTGCGGCGTCGCCTGCCACAAAATCAAAACCTTTTCCCTTAAGTTTAGCCTCATTCTTATCAATCACAACAAAGTTTACGTGAGCTTTTTCTAAAACCTGCGCTATGCTTATACCCACATCGCCATAGCCGATAAGAATAAATCTTTTCATAAAGCCTCTGTCAATTTTTTTAATGCTTCAAGCTGCTTCTCTGTTCCCACTGCCAGAAGCACGGAATTCTCTCTTATTAAATCATGGGGCTGCGGATTTAACGATAGTTTCCCGCCGCTCCAGAGTCCCACGATGTTTGCGCCTGTCCGTTTGCGTATCATGGCATCCTGTAATTTTTTCCCGATGAGAACGCTGCGGGGATAGATAGGAAGTTCCACGATGCTCAAATCCTCAAAGAACTTTGTAGCGCCAGCAAGATGGTCTGTGAGAGGGTCGATGGCTTTTCTGCCTAAGTACGTCCCGAATAAGGTTTTCGGGGAGATTACACGGTCTGCACCTGCATACTTTAAGTAACCCGCTTTTGCCGCGTTTTCCACAAGGGATATTACCTGTACATTGCTCAGTTCCTTGGCAGTAAGAATTATACTGGCATTTTTCTCATCGTTCTGGTTCGCTATCAGCATCCTGGCAGACAGGATATTGGAATTTTGCAATACAATTTCATCCGCATCGTCTCCATAAACACAGATTATTTTCCTGGAAATCAGTTGCTTGATGTTCTTTTCATTTTCGTCAATAACCATGAAAGGAATTTTGTACTCGTCAAGTTCCACAACAAGGGTTTCTACAAGCTGGTTATAACCGCATATAATGATGTGTTCCTTCAGCTCAATCGGAACCTTTGAAGGCAGTTCTTTTCGAAAAGCCTCCTCAAGCCGCGGGGTGAGTACGAGAGGAAAAAGATAACCGAATATCATTATCACGCCTGACAGGATTACAACAGCGCTGAATAAGTGTCCTGCAGTGGAATTAAAATAAATGTCGCCATAGCCAACCGTGGTCATGCTCACGATTACCCAGTAAATGGCGGTTATAAATTCGTAATTCCTGTTCTCGTAGGTACGCATCAGGTACAGGAAAACTATGCTGTATATTAAAACGAGGAAAATAAAAACTGATATGTAGGATACAGATTTGCTTATTCGAAATTTAAACATCCTTTCTATTATCGTATTGAACTGTTAATAATATTGCCGGTTCTAAAACAATAAACATAAACCGCCCATAAAGGATCAATACATCTCTGCCAATGCTTTTTCATAGATTTCCAGGTCAGGCTGGCTGTGCAGGACAAACCTTAGCTCCGCAATCCCTGTATTTTTTTCAAGAAATCCAATGACAGCCCTGATTGCAACCCTGCTTGCTTTCTCGATGGGGTACCCGTATGCTCCTGTGCTGATGGATGGAAAAGATATAGTTTTAACTCCGCTATCAAGGGCAAGAGCAAGGCAGTTTATATACGCCTGCGATAAGAGTTCCTGTTCCCCTTTATCGCCCCCATGCCAGATTGGACCAACTGTATGAATAACCTTCTTCGCTTTCAGTTTCCCCCCGGTTGTCATAACGGCTTTTCCGGTGGGCAGACCAGAAGGATATGATTCCTTTCTGATAATCTTGCACTCTTCCAGTATTTCCGCGCCTCCCTTTCTGTGTATGGCTCCATCCACCCCTCCCCCGCCCATCAGGCTTGAATTGGCTGCATTTACTATTGCATCGGTCTCCTGTTCGGTGATGTCTCCGCATACGAGGGTTATTCCGGCTGTTTGAGGGAACATATCCGCATCCCTGCCTCCGAGGTCATAAATATATCCGGGCATACATATGCAATCCGAGGAGGAAAGCCAGTATCCACAGGATAAATGCTGTTCTCATGAATAAAGCTGATTTTCGCGGCATACCGATGACCTTACCAAATGCCAGGTTGAGGTATATCCAGAGAACAATGACCAGCAGCCCGAGCGTGTGATGAATCAGCATCTCGACATTGAACAATAACCCAAAAGGTTCGACTTTAATGTAGCCAAGAAATGATGGAAGCATGACTGCAATTATAGCCAATACCTGTAGTGACACTGCGACCCTTACCATGGCACAGTGCTTAACAGGGTTTCCTTTTTTTAAAAAATACACCGCCTGAAATACAAACGCAATAAGAAATATCTGGATTCCAAGATTTGCCATTGTGAGAGTCTTTACATCAAAAACCATACTTTTCATCCTATATGGAATATCTAAACCAATGATTGTCAACCTTAATCTTTATATTAACGGTTGTGCATTGTATTGTCAATACTATAATAAACTATTATTGTCAATACTATAATAATCAATTAAGGAGAAGAATTATATGAAAAAAGATACATCATTAAATCAAGCAAAAATAATTCAATGCATGAGTTTGAAACGGGGGTTAAACAATGGGTAAATTAAACGCTGACCAAAAGACCTATCTTGTTAATAAATTCGGGGACCGGCTGACTTTTGACAGGACTGAACGCAAACTTTACGGACATGACATCGCTGCTATTCCCGGCATGATAAAACTCCTATTAGGCGATACCATTCCAGAGGCTGTTGTGCAGCCTGCAAGCGAGGCAGAACTCATTGAACTTGTCAGTTGGGCAAATAGAGAGAAGATTCCACTTACCCCGCGCAGCAAAGCAACATCGGGCTATGGCGGGGCAATCCCTGTTAAAAAGGGTATCGTAGTGGATTTCTACAGGATGAAGGATGTCCTTGGTATTGACGATACAAATCACACAGTTACGGTGCAGTCTGGGATAAGCTGGGAACAATTGGATAAAAAGCTGGCTTCAAAGAATCTCACGCTCAGGCTGTATCCTACAAGCTATCCGTCTTCCACAGTTGGCGGCTGGCTTGCGCAGGGAGGAGCTGGCATCGGAAGTTATGAATACGGATACTTCCGCGAGAACGTGGTATCTGCAAGAGTGGTACTGCCAACCGGAGAGGCAAGGAATTTCACAGGAGACGAACTTAACCTGATAGCGGACGCTGAGGGCATAACAGGATTAATAACCGAAGTGACGCTTCGCATCCAGCCGCAGGAAGAACTGGATATAGTCAGCCTTGCCTGCCCGGATGCGCATGACCTGCAAAAACTTGTTAATTCTATCATAAAAGCAAAACTGCCTGTCTGGTCAATGGTATTCATCAATCCGCGCATGGCCGAGATGAAAAACCGCGCTCCTTTGATGGAGCATGCCGGACATCCTGCCGAGGAGCGCGTGCTGCTTCCTGCCGCTTATGTTCTGACGCTTGCATTCCGCAGCAGGGATAGTACTGCAATTCGCGCTGCTTTGCCAGAATTAACCAGACCCTGCGAAGCTGAAATCCTGAGTGAGCACATTGCAAAGCATGAATGGGAGCAGCGCTTCAAACTTATGGTGGTTAAACGCCTTGGCCCTTCGCTTGTGCCTGCCGAGATCATAGTTCCCCTTTCAAGCCTGGGGGATGTAATGGGTGAGATCGAACGCAAGGTTGACCAGCCGATTGTCAAGGAAGGCGTTATTATTCAAAATGGAGTCAACGGAGAACCTGAAGCTGTCATACTGGGTTTCATCCCGAGCGACCAGCGAAAGTTTGGCTATAACTTTGTATTCGGTCTTGTTCTTACGATCATGAAAATCGCCGAGAAATACGGGGGAAGACCATACGCCACAGGGCTATATTTCTCAAAGAAAGCCGATGAAGTGCTGGGAAAAGAACGAGCCCGAGAATTGCGTGATTTTAAGGCGCAAATTGACCCCTTGGGCATAATGAATCCGGGTAAAGTAATAGGCGGAGGTCTCATCAGTACCGCGCTTTACCTTGCGGGCACAGTTGAACCATTGATACGATCGCTTGGCAATTCAGTGACCACTCTTATCGGGGAACGACCCGAAACCCGGATTCGCGACATTCCTGCCGATGTAGCCTGGTATGCATATAGCTGCTCGCAGTGCGGTTATTGCATAGACGAGTGCGACCAGTTCTACGGGCGGGGATGGGAGAGCCAGAGTCCGAGAGGTAAATGGTACTGGCTTCGCGAGTATATGGAAGGCAGAGCCGAATGGGACCAGCAAATGGTCGATACCATCCTTGTCTGCACCACATGCGAAATGTGCAACCTTAGGTGTTCTGCCGCACTGCCAATCGAGCCGTCGTGGATGAAATTGCGCGGCAAACTCATAGATGAAGAAAAGAAAATGACATTCCCGCCTTTTGAAATGATGGCAGAGGCCTTGCGCTCACAGGGAAATATCTGGGCAGGCTACAGAAAAGACCGCTCTTCCTGGTTTCCCGCCGACTTAAAGGATAAGCACGGCCCCTCGCATAAAGCAAGGAACGTTTATTTTGCAGGCTGCACGGCAAGCTTTGTGGAAAAAGACATAGGCATGGCAAGCGTGCGCCTCCTTGATGCAGCGGGAGTTGATTTCACATACCTTGGCGAGAAGGAGAACTGCTGCGCCACACCCATGCTCGTAGCCGGTAAATGGGAACTTTTCGAAGAGACGATGAAAAAAAATATCCGGTCAGTAAAATCAGCGGGAGCCGATACCGTAATAACCTCCTGCCCTGCCTGCGATATGATGTGGCGCCAGGTCTATCCTGATTGGGCTAAGAAACTTGGTATCGAATACGGTATCACGACCAAACATTACAGCCAGATAGTTTCTGAAAAGATTAAATCAGGTGAGTTCAAATTCCCGGCGCATGCAGGCAAACCTGTGACCGTCACCTGGCATGACTCATGCCACATCGGTCGCGCATCAGGGATATACGAGCCCCCGCGAGATGTGATTAAAGCTATCCCCAATGTCAATTTTGTGGAGATGAGCCACCACCATGAGAAGGCACACTGCTGCGGTTCGGTGCTTACATTGTTAAAAGAGCCGCCTGTCGCCGCTGATATAGGCAAGATACGTCTTGATGAAGCCGTTGAAGCCGGAGCTGAAAAGGTGCTTGCCCTTTGCCCTTGCTGCCAGTTCCAGCTCCGGGTGAGCGCAAACAAGAAAAATATGCCTGTTGAGGTTGTGGACCTTGCGCGCTTTGCGTCATCCACACTTGGTTACGAATATCCCGACCCAAACCCGGAAGTCCAGGCACAGTGGGCTGTATTTGAGGCAATGATAGCACTGATGACGCCAAAGGGTTTTGCCGACCTCATGGGCACCATGTGGCCTGAGCTTATCGATGCCATGCCCTACGGAATGGGCGGGATGATGCGGGTTATGGGAAAAGTTCCGGGTGCCCTGACTCTGATGAAGCCCATGTTCCCTGTGCTTTTCCCGGTACTTCTGCCAAAGATGATGCCACAGGTCATGCCTGTAATGCTTGAAAGAGTTAAAGAGCGAATCCCTATGCCCGATTACATGGCTGAACAAATGCCGGAATTGCTGCCGAAGGTTATGGATAACCTGATGCCCCATATGATTGGTGATGTTGTGCCGCTGGTGACTCAGCCGATGATTGATTATTTGAGAGGGGAGTAAAATCAAAAAGATTAACAGAATAATTAATATATCTTCCGCTCGTTTTTCAGTCCGATTAAAATGCCTGTTATTACAGTATATTATGATGACCTTGAAGAACTCTCAGGGATAGATAAGAACACGGTAATCCAGCGCATCCCGATGATGGGGTGCGACATCGAACGAATCGAGGATGACCACATCGATATCGAGTTCTTCCCAAACAGACCCGACCTTTACAGTACCGAAGGCGTGGCACGGGCACTGAAGGGATTCCTGGATATTGAAACAGGAATCCGGGAATTTGCGGTCACACCGTCCGGCATCAAAATAACAAAAGACAAGGGGATTGAAAATATCAGACCATTCCTTGCCTGCGCCGTTGTTCGGGGAATCCAGTTCAATTCACGAAGCATCGAATCCCTGATGGCTCTCCAGGAGTCGCTTCACTGGGCTGTGGGCAGGAACAGGAGAAAAGTATCCATTGGTGTGCACGACCTTGCACGAATAAAACCGCCTTTTAGGTATATCGCGCAGCATCCGGATTTCAAGTTCAAGCCACTTGACTTCACAGAACCTATGACCATGAGGGAAATCCTCGAAAAACACCCCAAAGGCATCAAGTTCGCGAATATCCTTGAAAAATTCGATAAATATCCGCTTATTCTTGATGCAGAGGAAAATATACTCT
>JBAQYK010000294.1:0-8598 GCA_049299995.1 Candidatus Methanoperedens sp. | reverse complement strand
GTGGTGGAGGCGGTGGAGGTAGTTCCGGTGGTGGAGGCGGTGGAGGTAGCTCCGGTGGTGGAGGCGGTGGAGGTAGCTCCGGTGGTGGAAGGGGTGGCTCTGGCGGCGGAAAAGACTAAATGTTAGTTAGAAAACCTGATTATGCAATACCTGATTAAACAATAGATGGAGGCAGATACCAAGAAATAAAAAACGAAGAAAAAACATTTGAATAGCAAGAAGGAAATGGGTAAAGGGTACTAAAGGCGAGGAAAAGACAATGGAATAAAAAATTAAATGACCACGATAGGTATTAAATATTTAAATCTAATACTGGCAGTGATGAGAGCATAAAAATGAAAAGAGTGGCCATATTCTATGTTTTTTTATTATTGTGGCTACAGGTAGCCAGTGCTCAATCGATTATCGCAATTGAAGTTCAAGCTAACGGAAATGCTCTCTGGAATATGGAAAAACGCTTACCACTCGCCAACCAGGCGGCAATAGACGACTGGAAAGAGTTCATTCAAAAAGGACTGGACCCCGAGCAGCACAGGAATGATACAACTGATTTTAGAGACCGGATTGAATGGTTCATGCGCTCTGCAGAGAATAACTCAAACCGTTCAATGTGGGCGACCAACTTTAATATTTCCTATGACACGACAAAAACCCTATCAGGAGACTTTGGTATTGTTCGATATAGTTTTGAGTGGAAGAAATTTTCATGGATAGATTCTGAAAAGATATTTGTAGGGGACGTCTTTTCAGAAGGAATGTTACTTTCCGCAGAAAACGTGCTAATAATCAAAATACCCGATAGTTATGAGGTGATAAGCGCATCCCCAAATTTTGACAAGCGCGATGGTAACAGGCTGATTTGGGACGGCACTTTATACCGCAGTTTTGGCAAAGGAGAACCGTCTCTTGTGCTCTCGCCGATCCCCACAGGCAACAGCAGATGGCTGATACCCGGTCTACTTGCGGTTTTAACAGGTGCTTCTTCAATAATATTCTTGAAAAAAAAACAGGCAGCAAAACATGAACCAGAAAGCATAGAATATTTTAGCCCTCTCCCTCCGGTGACGGAAGAGGAATTGCGGTACGAAGATATGGTAGATAGGATACTGATAAAATCCGGCGGGCAGGCATACCAATCCGATATCGTTAAAGAAATTGGTGTTTCAAAATCCAAGATAAGCATCGTCCTTGCCAGGATGAAAGAAGACGGGCATATCATCAAAATAAGAAAGGGCAAAGAGAATCTCATCCGGCATGTAGTTAAGAAATAAAATTCAATAACACTATAAAATCATGAAAATCTTTTTTGCAGGTTCCATAAGAGGCGGGCGCAGTATGTTGTCCGAGTACAGGCAGATAGTGGCGCTCCTGAAAAAGCTGGGGCATGATGTGGTGAGCGAGCATGTGGCTTCTACGAAGCTTGAGGAAGCTGAAGCCAGGCTTACGGACGAAGAGATATTCCATAGCGATATAGGCTTCATAGACGAGTCGGACTGCGTTGTGGCAGATGTGACCGTGCCATCCACAGGCGTGGGTTATGAGATATGTTACGCGGTCTCAAGGGGAAAACGCGTGCTCTGCGTCTATAAGGAGGGGACGAATGTATCTGCGATGGTGCTGGGGAATAGAAGGGTGACGGCAATACCTTATGAGAACGTGGAAGGATTGGAGAAAAGGCTTGGCTTGCATCTTCGATGAAAATTAAAAATCAAACAACGAACTCTGGGATTTAGTTTCCTTCTTAACCTTCGTTTCAGGTTTTTCCTTTTCAGGCATGCTGGGTTCATCTTCAGCTTTCACGCCCCTTTTACCGAATCCCCCGAACACCTCCACCTCATGCTCGACCTCAGCCACTCTCATAGCCTGCGCTTCCTCGTATGTCTTCTGGATTGTTTTCGTCACAGACTTTGATCCTGCAAGGAAGGCAATTTCCTCAGGTTCAAGCGCAAGCAGCGCCGCAACCGAAGGCGCATGTTCTTCATCCTTCATCATCATCCTGAAAAATGGCAGTAATTGAGAGCGAGTATAACTCATTGACACATGGCAATGAGCCCCGATTTTCTTTGCCGTAGAATCACGAACCATCCTCATGCCCTTTGTCTGCCCGAGCTTCCTCCAAAGCGATGGCGGCTGGTACTTCACAAACCCGGTATAGCGGTGCGACCGCGCAACCACTATCCCCGAGGTCATAAGCACGCCGGCATATCTCCACATGTTGTAATTCTGCCTTCTTTTGACCCTGCCCAAAAAAACAGAAGCTTTTCCAAGATAACGATATCCTTCTTCAAGGTCATTTGCCCCTGTATATTCAATCGGAAGATTTTCATCAACCCACTGGATTAAATCCTCAGGGTTCTCATCAAGATGAAATGTGGCATCATGAGCCTCGCGTATATTTGTTCCTTTAAAAATCTTTACAAGTACCTTGAAGATATTCTCTTTGCTGTCCCGTTCGCCTGTGATAATGTCCGGAAGTGCAATGGTATTTTTTCCCTGAGCGATAGCCTGTAAATCATTTATCGCGCTTCGCAGGTCGCCATTGGCATTCTCTGCAATTTTCTCAATCACGCCGAGTCCGCACTTAACGCCTTCCGCCTCCACGATTTTTTTAAGCGCAGGAATCATGGACCGCGACATTACGGAATTGAACTGGATGGGCTTGCAGGCGCCTCGCAATCCTGCTGACATGTCGTAGAGTTCATTTGCAATAAGAATAATCGGGTGGCTTGTTTTCTTTATCAGCTCTACGATTGCCTTCTCTCCTCCCCTGTCTGCCGTGCCGTGGATATTATCAGCTTCGTCCATTATGACAAGTCGTTTAGTATTGCTCCCGTCAAGCGTGCTCATCCGGGAGGCGGAACCTGCCACTTTTTCTATGATATCTGCTGTGCGCTGGTCACTGGCGTTCATCTCGATTACTTCCCATCCCATATCACGCGCCAGCGCGTGGGCTGTCGTGGTTTTACCTGTCCCCGCCCTTCCATGGAGCACAACCGCCCTTGCCTCCGGCGTCCCGCGCATCCATACTTGCGCCCATTTTTGGAGTTCTTCGACTGCTTTATTGTGACCTACTACGTCTGAAAGTGTCTGCGGGCGGTATTTTTCTGTCCAGTCAAGAGAGTTCATGGTTTACCATAGTTCGACCTGTATTCCTTAAATACATATCTTTTCATTAGAATGGTGATGAGACTCAACACAATCCAGCTTTTTATCAACATGGCTGTGATGATGTCCAATCTTTTCATACCCGTAATTGCGCATAACCTGGGTGCCTCTGGCACGCAGATAGGCATAATCGGAGCAGTTTACGGCGCGGCGATGTTCATTTCAACATATATCTTCAGCAGGGCTGCAGATTCGTATCCGCCAAAGACGCTGTTGTATGCAGGTTTCATAAGCGCAACCGTGACGTTTTTCCTCCAGGTTTTCGCATACGACCCGCTCAGCCTTGCTATAATTCGCGCGCTTGCCGGCTTTAGCGTTGGTGTCTATCCCGCTGTGCTGATGCTTTATGTTTACAACTTAAGACGCAGTATCGGGAAGTTCAGCTCTTTCATGCCTTTGGGCTGGGCTGTTGGGAATCTGCTCGCAGGAGTAATAGCAGTTTACTGGCAGATTTTTTCAATCTCATCTTTGCTATTTGCAGCATCGTTTTTAATCACATTAACGCTGCCGGATACTAAGGCAATTACAAAAAAGAAACCGGATTATTTTTCCAGGGACATCCTGAAAAAAAACTGGAATTTATATTTCGGGTTTTTCCTGCGGCAGATTGGGGCGAACAATGTATGGGTGATTTTTCCCCTGTACCTTGTGAGCCTTGGGGCAAATGAATTCTGGGTCGGGATAATATATATGTTAAATCCAACCCTGCAATTTTTCATCATGAGACGGCTTGACAGCTACAACACAAAGTTTCTTATCCACACCGGGGACCTGCTTTCAGCCGCAGCCTTTATTGCGCTCATACCCCTCACGATTTACTATCAGGCTGTCGTGGGCATGGTACTGATTGCCTTTTCCTATTCCTGCCTGTACGTGGGTTCCATGCGGGAACTTATCGAAACAAACGAGGAGAAGGGCGCAGCATCAGGATTGCTTAATTCGTCTGTCGCTTTTGCAACTATAATTGGTTCTCTTGTGGGCGGTATTATCCTTGAATATTACGGTTACAGGGCAGTTATGGCTGCGGGAGCATTTTTTGCTTTACTGGGCTATGCGGTCATGCAGATTACCGGTAGTTCAGGCAAACCTCAAAAAAGTTCCTGAGAAGGTCGTTTCCCCGCTCGGTATGAGAGACTTCAGGATGCCACTGGACTCCATACAGCGGTTTTGTTTTATGTTTCATAGCTTCAATTTCGCAAATCCGGGAGCGGGCAAGCCTTATGAAATCCGGCGGGAGGGAACGCACCTCGTCAGCATGGGACGCCCAGACTTTTGTTCGCGGACCGATGCCTTTCAGGATATCGTTTTCCTCGATTACTTCTATCTCGACTGCGGCATAACCCCCTGCTGCGCCCGTACTTACCTCGCCGCCATAAGCTTTTGCCATAACCTGGTGTCCCAGGCAGATGCCGAGAATCGGGAGGTCGAGTTCTTTGACATATAAAATGCAATTGCCAGCGCGCTCAAGTGTTGGGCCGCCGCTGAGAATGAGCCCATCTGGTTCTTTTGCGAGTATTTCCTCTATGGAGGAAGTATTTTTCACAAGCTCAACTTCCTGCTCCATGTCCCGCACGGCGCGGTGAATCAGGTGGCATGT
This sequence comes from Candidatus Methanoperedens sp., assembly GCA_049299995.1. Lineage (GTDB taxonomy): Archaea > Halobacteriota > Methanosarcinia > Methanosarcinales > Methanoperedenaceae > Methanoperedens. The sequence continues at coordinate 3,836 of JBAQYK010000294.1, read as the reverse complement.
TTGCCCGTAATTGTTGATGACAATGAGCTTTACCATTTTATACCTACCATATTCCTTCTTTTACAAATGTTTTACCTCATCCGCGAAAGCGGGGCGGTTTTCAAATAGCATTAAATTCGCCCGGCGCCATCCAGCGCCTGCCCCAAATCCGCAATTATATCCTCCACATCCTCAAGTCCGACAGACAGGCGCACAAGCTCGTCCGCAATGCCGTATTTAATCCTCTTATCGCGGGGAACAACAGCGTGGGTCATTGTTGCAGGATGCTGGATGAGCGTTGCTGTTTCGCCCAGGCTCACCGCAAGGGTGCACAGCTTCAGGGCATCCAGGAATAAAGGCACATCGCCAGCATCTTTCAGCATGAACGCAATCATGCCTCCTGCGCCGCTCATCTGTTTTTTTGCAAGCTCGTACTGCGGATGGTCTTTTAGCCCGGGATAAATGACTTTAGCCACGCTCTTGTGCCCTTGCAGGAATCTTGCCACAGCCATTGCATTCTCATTATGCCTGTCCATGCGCACTGTGAGCGTTTTCATGCCGCGGATAATAAGCCACGAGTTAAAAGGGCTGATTGCCCCGCCCACGTTCTTTGCCGTGTGCCTTGCCCGTTTTATGAAATCAGAACTACCCACGATGACGCCGCCAAGGGTGTCACCGTGACCGTTTAAGTATTTCGTGGCGCTGTGCACCACGACATCGGCGCCGAGAGTGAGTGGCTGCTGGAGATATGGTGTCATGAAGGTGTTGTCGACCATCACATATGCGCTTCTCTCATGAGCGATTTCACTGACTGTTTTTATGTCTGTCAACTTCATTGTGGGATTGGCAGGCGTTTCAAAAAAGACAAGTTTTGTATTATTACGAAAAGCATTTTCGACATTTTCGATTTGCGATGTATCTATAAAACTTACATCAACTCCGAACTTTTGCAGGTCAACGAACAGGTCGTATGTGTTTCCGTATATCACCTCGTCGGCAATCACATGGTCGCCTGCTTTTATTTCCGTGAAAACCGCCGCGCTGATGGCAGCCATTCCCGTAGCCTGCGCCAGTGCAGCCTCGCCGCCTTCGAGGTCTGCCATCTTTTCTTCAAGCACTTCTGTGGTGGGGTTCAAGCCGCGGGAATACACGTATCCTTTTTCCTCACCAGCCATTACGGCTGCCCCATGGGCTGCACTTTTGAACTTGAAAGGCGCGGTCTGGTAAATCGGGGTTACGACTGCGCCTGTTTCTTCTTCCCGCTCGCCTGAATGAATTGCGCGTGTTGAGAAGCCGGGTTTTTTGAGGTTAAATTTCATGCTCATATTTGTCTATTTAAGTCGTGTACATCGCATTAATCTTCACATAATCATACGTCAAATCGCATCCCCACGCAGTCGCCTCGCAGTCCCCCAGACCAAGTGCCGCCTCAATCACAATCTCCTTACTCTCCATAATGCTCTTCAGCGCCTCAAGCTTCCCCTCCACAATACTGCCACAATCAACAAGCATAACCTCATTCTTATCATCCGAGAACTTCAGCGAAATCTTATCCTGCTCAACTTCTGCGCCCGAATAGCCCACAGCCGCCACAACCCTCCCCCAGTTCGGGTCTTTCCCGAATATTGCGGTCTTCACAAGCGGAGAGCTGACAATAGCCCTTGCAGCTTTCCTTGCATCTCCCGTGCTTTGCGCGCCTTTCACCCTCGCCTCTATCAATTTCGTCGCCCCCTCGCCATCCTTAGCTATCATCTTTGCAAGGCTTATACAAACATAATCAAGCCCTTTCTGGAATATATCTTCTTTACATTCCCGATAACCCGTAGCTGTTAATAGCGCCATGTCATTGGTACTCGTATCCCCGTCCACCACTACCATGTTAAAACTTTTGTCCACGGCTTTTTTCAAGCAGCGATTCAGTTTTACTTTTGATAAGTGTGCATCCGTATATAGAAAAACAAGCATCGTTCCCATGTTGGGCGCAATCATCCCCGAACCTTTGGCAATCCCGCCGATACGAACACAGTTATCCAGTTGAACAGCCACTTCTTTCATAAAAGTATCTGTTGTCATAATCGCCCTGGCAGAGGCTTTGCTTGCCTCTTTATTTCTGGAAAGCCCGCTTAGCACTTCATCAAGCTGTCCCTCTATCCGTTCTTTATCCAGATAGCGACCGATTACCCCTGTGGACGCCACCCCGATTTCATCAGGTTCGCAGTTGAGCTTTTTTGCCAGTATCCCCGCCATCCACCGCGCATCATCCAGCCCTTTTTCCCCGGTAAAGGCATTTGCACACCCGCTGTTGGCTATCACCGCTTTCAATTCTCCTTTCGATAACGCCTCCTGCGTGATAGTAAGAGGAGCGGCAATTACCTTATTTCGTGTAAAAACCCCGGCTGTCGCAATATTCCTGGCTTCAATGGTAATTATCGCAAGACCGTTCTTCCCCTGCTTGATTCCGTTCGCCTTCACCCCCTTTACAGCACAGATTCCGCCTTCTATTAACTTCATAAAGGGTTACGCCCCTTTATGACGTATAGGGGTATCGCAGATACCCCTTGTTTTGATAAAACTTTCCTAAAGTTTTTCATAATTAATCCGCAGCCTCAGAAAGACCTTTTATTATGTCGCTTCTCGCTACGATTCCCGTAAGTTTGCCATTTTCGATGACAGGCAGCCTGTTGACCTTATGTTTGACCATTAACCTGGACGCATCTTCTAAACTATCGTCCGGCGAAATAGAGTGAACAGTTTTCGTCATAATGTCCCTTACTGGACGCAGCTTCAAGTTTTCAAGAGCCTTTTTAGTCTCTTCAAGCCTCACAAGATTCCGTATGGGGATTTCAATTATCTCAAGCGGGCTGGGGAGCCACAGCTCATTTGAAAACTCAGGCGTCTTAAATAACTTTATTAAATCCGTTTCTGAAACAAGCCCCACGACTTTTCCTTTTTCAACAACAGGCAAACCGCTAACATGGTTTTCCCTGAATAGTTTTGAAAGACGGCTCAACGGGTCATCAGGCTTACAGGTTATCACATCTTTATTCATAACTTCGTTTATTTTCATATTCTCACCTCACGGAGCTACACCCGGCGTCCAGAGCCCGGTCGTCTCATCAAGCCCGAATATCAGGTTCATATTCTGGATTGCCTGACCTGAGGCTCCTTTTACAAGATTGTCTATTGCCGATATAACCACTATCCTGTCGCTGCCCTTTTCGACCTCAATACCTATATCGCAGAAATTTGAGCCGCGCACGCCTCCAAGCATTGGTATGCCTTTTATCAGCCTTATGAAAGGTTTATCATGATAGAAATTCCGATAAATCTCACGAACTTCCTCCTCTGCCAATTCCTTTTTGACGAAAATATGCGCCGTGGTCAGGATACCGCGCACTGAGGGGATAACATGCGGAGTAAAGCTGATGCTTTTTAAACCGCTGTCAAGCCGCGTGAGTTCCTGCACTATCTCGGCGCGGTGGCGGTGTGTTGTAAGTTTATACGCCTGTATGTTCTCAGCCATGTTGGGATAATGGGAGACCTCAGTTGGTTCGGCGCCTGCGCCTGAAATGCCGCTTTTTGAATCAAAGACCACGTGCTCGATAAGCCCGGCATCAGCCAGCGGCGCTGCTGCAAGAGACGCTCCTGTGGGATAGCACCCGGGATTTGCGATAAAGACCTGCTTTGCCACTTCAGGATGTAATTCAGGTATGCCGTACACAGCCGTTCGCGGGTCTGTGTGTTTGAGTTTATAGGTTTTTTCAAAAACATCAGTCTTTAAACGATAATCTGCGCTCAAATCAATGACTTTCACGCCTGCGTCAAGGAGCGTCGGCACGACCTGCATGGCAGTGCCG
>JBAQYK010000293.1:0-2223 GCA_049299995.1 Candidatus Methanoperedens sp. | reverse complement strand
GTTGTATACTCTTAAGAAAACAGTAAAAGAACTGACCAGCCAGATCAAAGAACTAAAAGAGAAAAAATAGGGTTCTGGTAAGGAGATGACATGAACGGACTTAATTTAATTGAAGATTTTGATAAATTTAAATGTGGTATGGAATTACTCCTGAAACCACCCGAATTTTCGGTTGGGACAACGCCTTCGGAGATCATTTATACCGAAGATAAGATGAGACTTCTCCATTATATCCCGGCAGTGGAAAAACCACATCAAGTTCCGATACTCATAGTTTATGCACTCGTGAACCGGTACTACATTCTTGACCTGCAACCTGATAAGAGTGTGATAAAGAAGCTTCTGGAAGAAGGTTTTGATGTTTATGTCATTGACTGGGGATATCCATCAGGTACAGACAGATATCTCACACTTGATGATTATGTGAACGGTTATTTAAATAATGCTGTGGATAAGATCAAAGAAAGGTCAGGATTGGATAAGATCACCCTGCTCGGAGTATGCCAGGGCGGGACTTTTTCCGTGATGTATGCAGCAGAGCACCCGGAAAAGGTTCAAAACCTGGTTACCCTGGTGGCTCCTGTAGACTTTGATACTGATAAAGGAATTCTTAACCTGTGGGCAAAAAGTTTGGATGTGGACAAGATCGTGGACTACTATGGAATAGTGCCAGGAGATTTCCTGAATTCAGGGTTCTTGCTCCTTGACCCATTCAGGCTCATGATCGACAAGTATGTGGGAATGTTCGACCGGATCGAATGCAAACCGGATGATACCGCCTGCCAGCTTCGAAATGAAGATTTTATCAGGAATTTCCTCAGGATGGAAAAATGGATATTCGATAGTCCCGACCAGGCAGGGGAAACTTTCAGGCAGTTCATGAAAGACTGTTACCAGAAGAACCTTCTTATTAAAAATGAGATGAAGCTCAATGGGACGAAAATCAACTTAAAGAATATTACCATGCCTTTGCTTAATGTCATGGCAGAATTCGACCACCTCGTTCCTAACGATGCAAGTAAACCGTTGTCAGATGCGGTATCGAGTACTGACAAAGAGACCCTGGTATTCCCGACCGGTCATATAGGAATATTTGTGGGCGGAAAATCCCAGAAGGAGGTCTGTCCTAAGATCGCAGCGTGGTTGAAGCCCAGGTCCCATCTCAATGGAAAAGGAAAAGAAAAGATTGAATCAGGAAACATAGAGTTGCCTGATTCAGCTAAGGAAAAAACAAATGAACAAAAAAGAAAGAGTCGGAAATCAGGAGTGAAATAAAATGAGACTTGAAAATAAAGTTACGGTTATTACAGGAGCAGGAAGCGGTATTGGTAAAGAGACTGCGCTCCTGTTCGCAAAAGAAGGAGCCAAAGTTGTTGTAGCCGATATGAATGAAAAGGCTGGCGAGGAAACAGTAGAAGAGATCAAGAAAAATGGAGAGGGATTTTTTGTTAAATTGGATGTATCCAATAGAGAACAAGCAAAACAGATGGTTAAGCTCACTCTTGAAAAATATGGCAAAATAGACGTCTTGATAAATAATGCAGGCATTGTTCAGGATGCCTTTTTATCAAAAATGACTGAGGAACAGTGGGATAAGGTTATCGACGTCAATCTTAAAGGAGTTTTTAACTGCAGCCAGGCTGTGGTTGAAGTAATGATGAACCAGGGGAATGGCGTAATTATCAATACATCATCGATCGTAGGACTCAACGGCAATGTCGGGCAGGTCAATTATGCTGCAACTAAAGCCGGTCTAATTGGTATGACAAAGACCCTGGCAAAGGAACTTGGAAAAAAAGGGATACGGGTCAATGCTGTGGCGCCAGGATTTATTGCGACTCCGATGACCTCAAATGTACCTGAAAAGATCCTTGAAATGATGAAGGAAAAAACTCCGTTGCGCAGGCTTGGTGAAGCAAAAGATATTGCAAATGCATATTTATATCTTGCTTCAGATGAGGCAAACTTTGTAAATGGGGCTGTGCTTAGCGTGGATGGCGGGTTAATAATTTGAGAGTTGTATATAAAAATTTGGTGAGAAAATGAATAAAGTAGTTATTGTATCTGCAACAAGAACTGCAGTCGGGAAATTCGGTGGAAGCCTTAAGGATTTCAGTCCCGGACAACTTGGCTCTATTGTACTGAAAGATGCCCTGAAAAAGGCAAATGTTGAACAGAGTGAAGTTGAAGAAGTCGTCATGGGAAATGTTCTATCAGCAGGTC
>JBAQYK010000292.1:0-2299 GCA_049299995.1 Candidatus Methanoperedens sp. | reverse complement strand
CTCCCACCCTTTATCGCGTTTACCGATTATATTTTGTGATGTGGCTTTAAACTGATTGAAAACAACCTCATACTGTTTCGAGCAATCCAGGGTCTTCAGTTCGGTACAGCATATCCCGGGATTTTCCCGCTTTATCAGGAATAGTGTAATCCCGTCAGTCTTTTCACCGGTATCTTTTGTACGAGTCGCACAGATAAGATAATCGGCAACATGTGCATACGGGACAAAAATTTTTGTCCCGTTAATGGAAAACTCATTCCCCTTTTCTAAGGTTTCAAGATTGATGCCATGGGCATCTAAATCATAACCGGGTTCGTCTATGGCCATAGTAAGGATCAGTTCTCCATTTATTACCTTTGGCAAGATTTCCTGTTTCAGCGCCTCATCCCCGAAACCCAGGATAGACAATCCTCCGGAGACTACCGTGGGCAAAAAAGGGACAGGGGCCAAAAATCTACCCATTTCTTCAAGAAGGACAATAAGGTCTATAAAATTTCCGTCGGATCCTCCATATTTACCGGGAAAAATCAGTCCCAGCCAACCCAATTCTGCCATTTTTTGCCACAACTCGGGACAATAACCCTTCTCGTCTTCTTCCATCTCCCTGACCAACTCGCCGGGACATTCATTTTTCAGGAAATCGCGAGCCGTATCTCTGATAAGTTTTTGTTCACTACTAAATGAAAATTCCATAGTATTTTTATCCTTTATATGTTGTTATTGTAAGGGAAGTCCTAAACCCCTTAATGCAATAATGTTTCTCATTATTTCCGAGGTCCCGCCGCCAATGCTTGGCAAGAATGAGGAACGAAAAAAGGATTCCATTATTCCGTCAAGTACTGCATGTTTTGAACCCTGCCTCAGCAGGCCGTCGAGCCCCATGATCTCCAATCCGGCCTGGGCTATGTGCTGAAAAATTTCCCCGGTAAACAACTTTGCTTGTGATGCTTCGTAATTGGGTACTATTCCTTTATCCTGCAACCAGGCAACCCGGCGAATCAAATTTCGGACTACGTGAATTTCGATAACGATGTCGGCAATTCTTTGACGCACAAGAGGGTTGTTCGCCAGGGGCACGCCGTTTCTCGATGCGTTTTTGATGTAGTCGATAATCTTTTCAACAATGCTTTCTAAATACCCGACAGTAACGGTTCGCTCTAAATCGAGGGCTGAAGCTACATAATACCAACCCTTGTTTTTCTCTCCCACCAGATTTTTTTTCGGCACCCGCACCCCTTCATAAAAAACCTCATTTGTTCTTATACCGGACATTTCCCATATAGGCTCTATAGTAATGCCGGGCGTTTTAAGGTCCACAATGAACATTGAAATTCCTTTGTGGCGCGGTACGTTAACATCAGTTCTGGCTACCAGCCAGTGATATTGAGCAAAATGGCTGTGAGATTGAAAAATTTTCTGACCGGTGATGACAAATGAGTCGCCATCTTCGACGGCACGTATTCTAAGGCTGGAAAGATCCGATCCTGCATCCGGTTCTGAATAGCCCAACGCAAACTCTATTTCCCCTGCAGCTATCCTTGGAAGAAACTCGTCTTTCAGCTCTTTGCTCCCGTGACGAAGTATGCTGGGCCCTGCGATATCAACACCCACAAGACCCAAACATTTAATGAAAGCCAGCGCATTACGGTAATCCAACTCCCTTTGTACAATATAACGGTAAATTCGAGATAATCCGAGACCCCCGTACTCTACGGGATATGATGGCGCAAGCCATCTTTTTGCCCCCAATTTTCTCATCAACTCCCAGGAGTGAGGGCCAAGCCCTAACCCGGAGTCCGATTCCTCCACGACCTCTTTTGTGATTTCTCTATCCAGGAAATCACAGAGCTCCATGCGAAATTTTGTTTCATCTTGAGTAAATTCAAAGTCCATATTCTATCCCCTTTATTTTTGCTATACCGGGATATAAAGCAATCTCTGTGCCAATTATAATTGTTATATTATTTCAGCTAGTTAGATTATAAAAGGAGATGTGCAATACACGGTTAGCTACTATATATCGTTTTCTAAAATCGATATTGCGTAGGAGATGGAAGGAAGCAACACAAGCTCTATAGATGGTGGGACATAAATACAGACTTGCAAGTCAGCTTATACCAACTCGTCATCAATTGCTAACCGAATTGCCTGATAGCGGGAGCACGCATCCCTTCGCACTTCCGCACTACTCTCCCGACCATTGTAGTGCTTGCATCGCTTGATGTGCAAGGGCGGAGGCTACCCGAAGATGTTCATGCCTGCACATCACCCCTTTCGGGGACGCTCTGCTTCGCCGCAC
>JBAQYK010000291.1:0-4556 GCA_049299995.1 Candidatus Methanoperedens sp. | reverse complement strand
CTTCCGGACACTCACCCCCGGAGTGGATTCAGTCCAGAAATCCTGTACGTTCTTCTCAAGGGCTTTTTTAATAAGCGAGGCTGCGCTTCTCTCATCCGGGCTCAAGTACCTGACTGCGGCGCCGTCAAAACGGATGAGCTTCGGCGGAGCAGGTTCTCCCTTGAGGATAAGATACACGCGGACATCTCTTCTTAAGTCATGGGAAAGAAATAGCGCTGCATTAACGCACCTGCACAGGATATCCATGCGTCCTGCCGCGCCCGGGAGGTCGTTGAGTGAGAAAGGCACTGTGACGGCTTTGTGACCAATGATTATTAAGGATTTCATAGGGGGGAAGAAATACGTTAAATATATTAAAGGTAGCTTAAGAGTTAAATTTAAATAATCATTAAATAGGATAAGCAATATTAATTATATCATTATATATAAGGAATTAAGACATGGGATTTTTTGACAGGGTTTTAGGGAAAAAGAAACCCGTTCCCGAAAGCGGTGTAAAAGAAGCGGTTGTATCTGGCGGAGGTGCGGCATTAGAAGCTGAGCCGACGGATGCCTTTATGTGGGCGAACAAAGGCGATGCACTGGTTGATAGCAGCATGTATGCCGATGCCATACAGTGTTATGATAAGGCGCTTGAGATAAAACCAGGATTGGCTGAGGTATGGAATAACAAAGGGCTGGCGCTTGCGAGAACAGGGAGGTACGGGGAAGCCATTAAAAGCTACGAAAAAGCCCTTGAACTCAAACCGGATGATGTGGAAGTTATTTACAATAAAGGTATTGCACTGGCACAACTTGGCAAATGGCAGGACGCCATAAAATGCTATGATAAACTGCTCGAAATAAATCCCGGGGATGCTGCCGCGTGGTGCAGCAAAGGCGACGTGCAATTTGAGAGCGGGAACTTTGAAGAAGCGCTTCGTGCTTACGATAAATCCATCGGGATTAGCCCGGATGACGAGACTGTCTGGAATAACAGGGGTCTAACTCTTGTAAAGCTCAATCGTTTCCCGGATGCCGTGGAATCTTATGATAAAGCCCTTGAAATAAATCCGACAGTTGAAAAAATATGGAGCAATAAAGGACTTGCTCTTGTAAGAATGAAGCAAAGCGAGGAAAAAATCGATTTACAAAAAATCGCCCGCTCTATGCCGGCAGCGGAGAAACCCGTCTCGTTAATCGAACCCTTGCATGTTGAGCAGCCTGTTATTGAGCCGTTTAAACCAGAACAGATACCTGAGTATAGTGTTGAGAAAACATATCCCGTGGAAAACATTAAAGTACCGGAATTTATCGAACCCCGACCTGTTGAGCAACAGGTTGTTGAACCGTTTAAACCCGAGCCCATACCTGATAAAATTGAGATATCAGGCACAAGAGAGCAGGAAATTGCTAATGAATCAATAGAGCATCTGGTTATGGGAAACAACATGTACTCAATGGGTAAATATGAAGACGCAATCGATTTATTCGATAAATCCCTGCAGATAGACCATGGAAATATTATCGCGTGGAACAATAAAGGGCTGGCGCTTGCTAAGTCAGGAAAGCTCGATGAAGCTATCGCCTGCTATGATAAAGCGCTTCAGATTGACCCAAAAGACAGTGTGTTTTTAAATAATAAAGCCAATGCGCTTTATAAAAAAGGTAATATTAAAGAAGCCCTGGAAATTTATGAATTGGCATTTAAGTTAAATCCAGAAAGCAAATCAGTAAAAAAGGGCATTGAAATATGTTTAAAATCCCTTAAGAAATCCAGTAAAACAACGAAAAAACCATAAAAATAAATTATAAATAATAATATGATGGGGATGGGTAATCTATATAAGTTAGAAAAACAACGATATACATGACAGGAAAAAAATGGAGAATGGGAATAAAAGCTCTTTAATCCAAACCCACAGAGATGAACGTTTTGCGTTACCTCAGGTTTCGCCCGTAAAACAGTTTGCGGAAAAGCAAAACCGGACTACCGGGATAGAGATTCTTGACCGTACTTTGGGCGGTGGATTGCCGTCAGGTTCTGTCACTTATATATATGCCGATGCAAAATCCATGGCTGAAGTGTTCTTATACCAGTTTACGCAGGCTCGTAAAACCTATTATTTCTCGAATGAAAGACGTTCTCAGTATGTAGTGCACGACATTGAGAATTTCAACTTTAAAACCAGCGATATTGTATTTGTGGATATCTATAGCGAATATTATTTTACCGCACACGGGGAAATGGTTGACAATGTGGGAAATGAATTCGTGGATGCCAAGATTGTTGAATTCACGGAATATAACCTGAAAAAAATACTGGCAGAAGGAGAAGAAGATATAAACATAATTTTCGATACGTTTTCATTTTATCTGAACCTGAAGGTAAATCCCGGTCTCATCAAGCGGCTTATCAATATAATCTATGAGACTACAAAGAACCTCAATTGTTTATCATTTTTATACGGTCTTAAAGATACACATCAAAAGAATCTCGAAAATGAAATATTAAAGTCATCTGATGTGATATTTGATGTCGAGCTTGAGAGAACTTCGGATAAGATTTCTAACCGCCTGTCAATACCAAAGCTGCGGGGAAGAACACCCACGATAGAAATGATACGGTTCAAGGTCGGCGATGGTGTCCAGATAGATACTACTAAAGATATCGCTTAAAACTCCTGGCAAATTTTACGAATCGGGATTAAATCAGTTATTTTTCTCCATTTTTTAAACCACAACAGAGATAACTGATGTAGTTATATAACATAATCTCAAAATAAGTTTGGAGATGTATCATTGGAAGACGCTGTAATAAAAATTAAAGGCATGATGTGCAGCCACTGTGAAAAAACGATTTATGATGCCGTAATGAGCGTTAATGGGGTAACAAAGGCTTCTGCGAATTTTAAGAAAGGCGATGTAAAAGTTTCATTTGACACATCGGCAACAGACCTTGAAACAATTAAGAAAGCTATTGCCTCTACAGGTTATGAAGTGATAGAAGAAGGTGAAGCCTGCCCGCTGCCTGTCAGAAAATCATCTGCCCCCCAACAGGCAAAGACCGTTGATAAGGAAGGGGGGATAAAGAAAATCTCAATCAAGATTACAGGTATGACCTGTGCCTCATGCGCCCAGAACATCGAGAAGGCGCTTGGCAAGATAGAGGGTGTTGCAAAAGCATCCGTCAATTTCTCATTTGAAAAAGCCAGTATCGAGTATGACTCTGCACGGGTAAATCAAGCGGCGTTTGAGAATGCCATCACCTCCCTGGGATATGGCGTGGCAAAGAATGAGATTACACTAAAAATCGGAGGTATGCACTGCGCATCGTGCGCATCCAACATCGAGAAGGCGCTTTTAAATACACCCGGGATAACCTCGGCAAACGTGAGTTTTCCGCTTGAGCAGGCAAAGATGGTTTACGACCCTGAAGTTGTCCAGATATCCGAGATCAAGAAGGTAATCGAAGGCGTGGGATATACCGCGTCTGAAAAAATAGGAAAAACAGATGCGGACAGGGAGCAGAGAGCGCGGGAAGAGGAGATAAAGCGTCAGAAAATAAATTTTATAATCGCGCTTGTACTTGCAATCCCCATATCGCTCGGCGACATGGGACGAAACCTTGGCTGGGCATTCGTGCCTGAAATTCTTAAAAATGATTATTTGTTGTTTATCCTTGCCACAATTGTGATGCTCTTCCCGGGACGCCAGTTCTTTGAAGGCACGTACAAGGGATTAAAACATGGCATGACCGACATGAATCTCCTGATTGCCACGGGAACAGGAGCAGCTTATATTATCAGTGTGGCAGCTACGTTCCTTGACCTTGGCGAGGCGTACAAGCATACGTATTATGACACCGCTGCGCTGCTTATAATGTTCATCGTACTTGGCAGGTATCTTGAGGCGCTTACAAAAGGAAAGACATCGGAAGCGATACGGAAGCTCATGGGGCTTGCTGCAAAGACCGCGCGCATCGTTGTGAACGGGGAGGAGAAAGAGATTCCTGTCGAGGATGTGAAGGTCGATGATATTGTAGTAGTCCGACCTGGAGAAAAAATACCTGTGGACGGCAGGGTGGTCGATGGTCTGACAGCCATAGATGAATCCATGATTACAGGGGAAAGCATACCTGTCGAGAAGACAGTGGGCTCAGAGGTAATCGGCGCCACCATGAACAAGACAGGTATGATAAAGTTCAAGGCGACAAAGGTAGGCTCAGACACCGCGCTTTCGCAGATTATAAAATTGGTAGAAGATGCCCAGACCCAGAAAGCGCCGATACAGAAACTCGCAGACATAGTGGCAGGACATTTCATTCTCGCGGTGCATATACTTGCACTGCTCACGTTTTTCTTCTGGTTCTTCATAGGGTTTGAAAAATTCAATGTGCCTGCAACCTTCGGGATGGGGATGGCATCTCCTTTCCTTTTCTCACTGTTGATTTCCATAACAGTGCTCATCATTTCCTGCCCGTGCGCGGTGGGACTGGCGACGCCCATCGCTATCATGGTGGGAACCGGCAAAGGTGCAGAGAACGGCATACTTATCAAGGGCGGCGAGGTACTTGA
>JBAQYK010000290.1:0-4221 GCA_049299995.1 Candidatus Methanoperedens sp. | reverse complement strand
AGCCTCAATCGTACCTTTCTGGGAATATTGCCCTCCGGTTTCACTGAATTCCTGCCCGGATACAGACATTCCTGATGGCGGTATTAGAATTATCTGGAATTCCATTTTGGGTTTTCCAATCGGGCTGAGTATGGATAATTTCAATAGAACCTCATCTCCGACCAATATGCTGGTTCGTTCCGCGTGAAGCGAGATAGTCGGCGCTCCCGTCTCGGTTTGCACCGGAGTTGGAGCACGACCAGGGGTGTAACCTGCTGTGACTTTAGGGGTTATGGCAGGTTTTAGTAGTATGAACGAATTTATAATCTTCTCAAAATCTTCTGAGAAAAACGGAAAATCACTTGTTAGCGATGCTGCTGATATTATGAAATATATATCTCCGGATACAATGAGTATTTGCCTGTACTTATATTCCTTCTGTTCATCATTATAATAAAACATTAATTCTTTGCCTTTCAAGCCGCCAACGGTTACGTATTTTTCACTGAAGGGAGTAATTCCGTAACTTTCGCGGAGATACCTCATTCTATCCCCCACAGTTTCGTCAAGACTCTTTCCATCAGAAGGGTTAACAGTAACTCTCACCGATGCGCGCCCGGTCTGGCTGGTGAATGTCTGGTCAGTACCGTCTGGTTCTTCGATATAATTCCAGCCTGCGGGGTATTCTATTTTAAAATCCCCCCCGATATTGGAAAATGTATAGGCTGAAGCGTTATTAACTAAAACTATGAAAATAAGAAAAAATAAAATTATCTTCTTCATGGTTTTATTTCCTGAAAGCAGGCGTGCGCTCATAGCTATTCACGACTCTTCCTACCATATATAGCAAGCTAATAACGTTTTCAGTCCTTAGTTGTTTTTGGTTCGATAGTTCTATGTTTTCCTTGAAAGCATTCGTGCAATTGCAAATACACCAAAGATTGACAGCACAGCACCGAATCCCGGTATCTGTACTTTAGGCGTCTCTGCTCCTGCCGGAACAGCTTTGGGATTTGATATTTCAGCGCTCTCCGGATTCTTTGACGGCTCCTTGACGGTTATAGGATATGTAAGACTTAAAGGCTGGAAATTGTCTTTATCATCGCCTGGCCAATACAATCCTGTGAACGAAAGGGTATGTGAACCGATTCTTGCTGATTTATCTGCTTTAACAACTACTATTATAGTTCTTGACGTGCCCGGTGGAACACTGAATGTACCTGCTACCACTCCGGCGCCTGCCGCCTGTCCGAAACTCTCACCGTAAACATGTATGCCGCTGGGTACGCTTACGCGTGCATCAACGTTAAGCGTCACATCGTTTAACGACGGGTTATTCATAAACAATTCAGCAATACCATCCTGGTTTGCCTCTATCACATCGGTTACCGGTCTTAGAGTAACTGACGGACCTACACGGAATTTTCCCGGCGTTGCTGCCACCGTTGGCGCTGCTGTAGTCGGAGCAGGTGTTGCTGTAGCTGTTACTGTTGGCGCTGCTGTAGTTGCCGCCACCGTTGGCGCAGTTGTTGTTTGGTTTGGCGTTGTATCATTTAGTGATAGCGCTGGGCTTGCCAGTATCACTAAAATTAACAAGCTCACAAATAGAAGTTTCAAAGTTTTCATAAATTCCTCCGAACATAAATTGTCATGATTCTTACATATACTTTTCCAATACATTTAAAAGATACCTATAAATATCGATTCATACCAGCTTGCTGTCATGAACGATTACTGGGGCATTCCTGATAGGGAATATGAACTCTCACTCATGCAATTCGCACGGGACCAATTATCGGAAATGGGTTATTCAATCCTCGGCGAAAAGGTGGAAGTGTGCAGCGGAGCCGGGGCGTTGACAATGACCGCGATATTAAAAACAAAAGATTTAAAAATCGGCTTATACCTTCATGACGGTCCGAAACAGCGCAAAAGCAGAGGTCCTCCTGTCATGAGGGTGCTTCGCCTCTTGCCTGGAATGAAAAGCACGGATGACCTGAGACGCTTTGTGCTGGAGCATCCTGATAATTTTTATATGCTCTTATCGCTTGAAAATACTGATTTAAAAGAGAAGGCAGAGGGAGATTTGAGGAATATCTACGCTTACCTGTATAATTCAAAGATAAAAGACCTTTACGATACCGATTTGAGCAGCGCAGCCGATGTTTTGAGGGTAAGGCTCAGGAAAGAGAGCTAATACCCGTTTTTTTCATCGCGGCTTATATGAACAGCACATTTTCGGGATCTCAATGATATTTAACCCGAGCTCCCTGCCTGTTGTATAGGCATTCTTCGATGGCACTGCTATCCTGTCAATCCCGCTCAGGATTGCGTATTTATCAAGCTCCGAGCGATACCTGCCGCCGGGGCGCACGCAGCTTAACGAAAGCGGTACGTCAAACATCTCGCGCGCCTTTGTAATAACTTTGACCACATCTTCGACCTTTGGCGGCGCGGTTCCTCCAAAAGCCGTCCCTTTTGTCGGGATGAATACTACTATTACGACCACTTCCGGATTGAATTTTTTGACAATTTCAAGAGCCCTGAACTCTCCCTTCAATTTGCCATTATGCAGACCGACGATGATATGCGGCGCCAGCGGAATGACGGCAGAGGAAAGATGCCTTAGTGTATTTTCGTAATCCGCCACGCTGGCGTCGATTCCAAGTATATCATGTATGGTTTCATCATCGCCCAAAACATCAACGAGCGCCATATCAAGGTATTCTGAAAGCGCCTGCGACTGCGAGCTGTTCACAATGCCGGTATGCGCGCTGATTTTGAGTTTTGTATCGCGCTTGATTTTTTGGATAACATCCGATTGCTCATACGTAGGAACGCTTCCATCCGCAGCGCTTCCCCCGCTCAGCAATATTCCCTGCGCGCCCTCACGGGCTAAATGGCATGCCTGTGAATACAGTTTTCCGTCAGAACCATCGAGCATGTGCCTGAGATAGTATGAGTTGCAATGTTTGCACTCAAGAGCGCAGCGGGTTCCGGTAAGAGATATCGGAGTGAAAGGTTCTTTGAAAAAAAAGATATCGCTGCCGAATAAGTCAAGCCTGCGCATGAATGACCTGAGCATGGAAGTTTTTGTAGCGGCGTCAATTTCCAGCGCATCTATCATGCTTCTGACGCATTGAAGGTCGAGACTCATAATTTTGTTTATGGACTCGATAGGTAAATAATATATATCCTTAGCACCAAGTGGGCGGCACTATCTTTGACATTGCTAAACAAACAAAACAAAATAATACATTAGCAATATCAAACAGGAGGAAATCATGGACTCGTTATTGTACTCAGCCCCGCTTGCGGGCGTAATCGGTGTATTGTTCGCCGTGTATCTTGTTCTGTACATACTCAAACTTGATGCAGGCACTGACAGGATGAAAGCAATCGCATCTGCCATACAGGAAGGCGCAATGGCTTACCTGAACAGGCAGTATAAGACCGTGGCAGTAATCGCGGTCATACTTGCCGTTTTGATCGCATTGGCAATTAATGTGCCAACCGCTATCGGATTTATTCTCGGCGCGCTCATGTCAGCCGCAGCAGGTTATCTCGGCATGAACATTTCCGTGCGGAGCAACGTGCGCTGCGCCAATGCCGCAAAGGAAGGAATGCAGCAAGCGCTTAACGTGGCGTTCAAAGGCGGGGCAGTCACAGGTATATCTGTTGCGAGCCTTGCGCTTCTTGGTGTTAGCGGGCTTTATATCGCATTCGGAGGAAATGTTGGTGCGGTTGATAAGGTAATAGGTTTCGGGTTCGGAGCCTCGCTCATAAGCCTTTTCGCAAGAATCGGCGGCGGGATATATACCAAAGCCGCAGATGTGGGCACAGACCTTGTGGGAAAAGTTGAAGCGGGAATACCTGAGGATGACCCGCGCAACCCCGGCGTCATAGCTGATAACGTGGGCGATAACGTAGGTGACTGCGCAGGAATGGCGGCAGACCTTTTCGAAACGTATGCTGTAACTGCCCTTGGCGCAATGCTTATCGGCGTTACTGTTATCGACAAATATCCCAATGCGGTATTGTATCCCCTGATGCTTGGCGCAGCGGCAATAATCGCCTCCATAGTTGGAACATTCTTTGTAAAGCTCGGGAAGTCAGGCGACATAATGGGAGCGATGTATAAAGGCGCGGTCGTGGCAGGGCTCATCTCGCTGGTTTTATTCTATGTAATCACGCAGCGGTTGATGAATGGCGACATTGGTCTTTTCATCAGCGCGCTTGTTG
>JBAQYK010000289.1:0-1954 GCA_049299995.1 Candidatus Methanoperedens sp. | reverse complement strand
CATTCCTGTTAACTTTTGGAGGGGTATTTAGAAGATGGTACGAAGAAAGCACTGTTAATTTAGCATGGAATAATATGCTCATCACATTATCTGACGGCAGGATAGGTGAAGTACTGCTTTTTAGCTCTAAAGCAGATGCCATGCTTGATATGGTTCCGCAATGGCAGGGTCCCTATGTTTTTATTCTTTTGCTGGCTATACCAATAATTTTGCATTTCTACAAAAACAGTCAAAAATTTTCAAAATTTAAGGAAAAACCAACTTAATTAATCAACCCTTTTAAATCCATTTTTGCTGGTACTGGTAATGATTGCTCTTGTTTTCTCAATGGACGCAAGGTGTCTGTGTGCCAGAGGTTTAGTTGTCGGTACAAAATCATCACAGTCTTAAAAGGCGGTGGGGGTTCTTGATACCACGAACTAAAAAGATAGGCTTAAGTACAATGTCGTATTAATTTTGCCTTAAAGGATAAGGTGTGTACATGAGAAAAAACTATTTGATTATTTTAGCAGCAATGCTACTAATCTTGGCTGCCGTGGGCACAACAGCTGCTCAGGCAGGCGATAATGGCAAAGAAAAAGTGAGGGTAATTGCTCACACGGATAAGGAAATATCAGACGCAGTATCTCACGGCTGCAAGGTTGTGCGGGATGCAAAAACCCTGAAAGCCCTGGTATGCGATAAGGACGCAGCCACCTCGTTAGGGTTGCAGGAAGATATCAAAGTGTTTGCATTGGATTCCGGAGCCAATACACAGATAAGGGCAAATCTGGTACAAGCCTCAGGTAATACAGGCGCAGGAAGAAAGGTTGTAGTGCTGGACACGGGATACAACTATCTCCACCCTGAATTAATCTCAAGCTATCTGGGCGGCAGGGATTTCGTAAATAATGACAATGACCCCATGGACGACAATGGACATGGAAGCCATGTTGCAGGAATAATAACCGCGGACGGCATAAATTCGGGCGCAAAAGGAGTAGCTCCGGATACCGGCATAATTTCCGGCAAGGTATTGGGCGCCAATGGCGGGGGTTACTTCAGCGATGTTGTTACAGCAATCTACTGGGCGGTAGATAGCCCCTTCAATGCTGATGCAATAAGCATTAGCTTAGGAACAAGCCCGCCATACACCTACAAAGGATTCTGCGATAATGTCCTGCCAGATTTGACAACCGCAATTAAATATGCAACTGATAGGGGAGTCGTGGTAGTTGTGGCGGCAGGAAATAGCGGAGGTGCAGGTGTTTCGGTTCCAGGCTGCATAAGCTACTCAACGACTGTTGGAGCAGTAGATAGCGGTGACATACTTGCAAGCTTTTCAGGAAAAGGGAATGCTGTTGACATAACCGCACCAGGCGTCAACATATTATCCTCATGGCTTGGAACATCATATGCAACTGCAAGCGGAACAAGCATGGCAACCCCCATGGTTAGCGGGACTGTTGCTTTAATCAAGTCTGCCCATCCGACATACACAGTAGCTCAAACACAAATTGCCTTGTTTAAGACGGCAAAAGAACTGGGCAAAAAAGGCAAGGATTCAAGCTATGGATGGGGCAGGGTAGATGCATTTGGGGCGGTAAATTACCCGCTCCCATAAACTTTTTTTATTCCTTTTTTTAGTTTTTCAGTTATAAATGCTGAAATTGTAAAATAAGCTCATATTTAAATAAAGCTCCTGCATAAACAGCACCAGCTACAAATCACCCAAAAAGCAAACGTTCTGATACCTTATGAGCAAAATATTCGAAATAACCCATCGCGACACGGCAGCCAGGATTGGCAAACTTATTCTGGAAAAAGAGCTTTCAACCCCGGCAATTATTCTGATTCATGGAGAAGATAGCCCAATAATCGATTCTGGCTCTCTCTGGAAAAGGACTGCGCCCCCTGAACCCAATGACAAAAAAATAGTCCTTCTGCCCCACAAATCGCTGCCCCTCTATACAAG
>JBAQYK010000288.1:0-5478 GCA_049299995.1 Candidatus Methanoperedens sp. | reverse complement strand
CCGAACTGCTTATGGATGTCCCTGTCTTCCACAATTATCGGGTTCATGAATTCCAGGAAGCCGAGGCGCATGTATGCATCCCGCAGGCGCTGGATGGTGTCAAATACCGGATGGGGTTTACCGTATTTTAACGAAACGCGCGGGTATTTTTCATTGATACCCTGCTGCGAAACATATTTTTTCCCCTCATTCCATGCAGCGTCAAAATCAGCCTTTGTCGCTTCTTTAATTTCATCAGGATTGAATTTCATGCTAATACTATTCTCCGATAATTGGATTTATAAACCCGCCCCTCATCATCATATCAACAATCACGAGCGCCACCATGGCTTCTGCCACAGGTACGATACGCGGCGGGATAGAAGGGTCATGGCGTCCCTGTATTTTTATTTTTGCGTCTTTCATTGTACTCATATCAACAGTACGCTGTTCTTTAGAAATAGAAGGCGTGGGTTTCACTGCAATCCTGCAAATAACAGGTTCACCGTTACTGATACCCCCAAGGATTCCGCCCGCATTATTAGTAAGCGGCTTTGGACCTGCATCAAATATCGCAACAGGGTCATTCATCTGGCTGCCTCTCATCATCGCGCATTTAAATCCTGCGCCGATTTCAATGCCTTTAACAGCGCCTATGCTCATCAATGCCTTTGCAAGCTCTGCGCTAAGTTTATCGAAAACAGGCTCGCCAATCCCTGCGGGAATGCCTGTACCTATTATTTCGACAATCCCTCCAACGCTGTCGCCTTCGCTTCGCGCGGCGTGTATCATGGCTTCCATTTCCACAGCAGCCTCTTCATCGGCGCACCTGACCGGGTTTTTTTCTGTATTTTCGCGCACGTCTTCGATACTCACGGGTTTTGCGCGGATGCCTCCGAGTTCCACCACATGCCCGAGAACTTCAATATCATGAATGGCTAATATCTTTTTTGCGACCGCGCCGCCTGCTACGCGCCCCACGGTTTCGCGCGCTGACGACCTGCCGCCCCCCCTCCAGTCGCGGATGCCGTATTTCAATTCGTAAGTCAAATCAGCATGCCCGGGGCGCGGGGTATTGCGCAGCGCCTCGTATTTGCTTGAATCAACGTCCTTGTTCCTGACCAGAATGGATATGGGCGCGCCGGTGGTTTTACCGGAGAACACCCCTGAAAGAATCTCTGCCGTATCTTCTTCTTTTCTCCGGGTGGTTATATCGCTCTGACCCGGACGGCGGCGGTTCAGCTCCTTCTGTATGTCATCTTCATCAAGCGGGATGCCGGCAGGACAGCCGTCAATCACAACGCCGACCGCGGAGCCGTGGCTCTCGCCCCATGTTGTTATCCGAAAGAGTGTGCCAAAGGTATTTCCAGACATGCGCTGTTATTTAGTCTGAGCGTTTATATAACTTCTTTGAATATTACAATTATGATTGAGATATTTGTTGACGAAGAAAAATGCACAGGGTGCGGAGAATGTATCAGGGTGTGCCCCAAAGGTCCCAGGATTTACAGGATTGTCGAGAAAAACGGGAAGAAGGTGGCAGAGGTCGTGGATAAGAGTTTTTGTATCGGGTGCACCACGTGCGTAGCAACGTGCAAGCCAAAGGCGATACGACTGGAACGCGGATGGTAAACAGGAAAAGAAAATGGATATTAGTAAATTCGAGAAAAATTATACATCAGATAAATGATAACCCCACTCCCCAACCCGCCCATTTACACATCCTTACAGGGGTTCATCATTATCTGCAGTTAATACATTTCAGTAGCACTGATAAATACTATAGTAGTATTTAAGTAGTATGCGAATAACACCAATTACTGTATTATTGTGAAAAAGTTTATCAATCATTAAAACAGTACTACTTTAGTGGTACCAATATGGTAGTTAGAAAAAATATATCGCTTGAGCAAAGCCATCTGAAAAAACTCGAACCGCTCACCCAGAAACACAATGGTAACCTGAGCGCTGCTATTCGGGACGCCATCGACATCACTGAGGCATCACTGCACCGTTACAACACAGTCGAAGAAGCGCTGTCAAGGATAAATGCTGATAAGAAAGAATTGACATCAAGGGAAGAATCGATAGAATCCGGGAAGAATGTATTGATTGGGAGACCGATATTCCTGTGGATGCTGAAATGGACAAAAGGCATTCCACTTGAAAAGGAAATAATCGATGAGCTTCTTGACCCTTTAAAAATCATCACAATATCAGAACTGGATAAGAAGATAAATGAGATCAGCAGGGATTCAGGCTGGAACTGTAAAGTCTCCCTTTTCTGCATGGACGATATTGCTCCTTCCACGGCAACTGTTGCAATTGAAGGAGATAATGAACTTTATCGGGATTTCCTGGCTCAACTGATTGTAATGTTTCTGGCATATAACAAAGGGCTTGACATTGATGTAGTTCATAAGAGAGCCACTGCTATACGGATTGATTTAAAATCCAGGGAAATAGGAACACAGCCTTTTGTTACGAAGCAGCAGTTTGGGCATTTAAAAGACGTTATGAACGAGTTTAAGTCAAAGGAAGATTTCTGGAGAAATCTGGTTGAGATATACAGTTCTGTGAATTATAATATGGTATCAATGTATAAAGATAATTACGAGGAACTGCTTGCCTGCGATACGCCACATGATGTAAGGATATTCGAGTCCATATCAAAAAAACACATAGCAAGTATTCCGCATCCTGAATTCTTAAAACTGTTAAAGAAAGCGGATGAATCGCTCCTCATCATAGACAAGATAGAGATACTGGAAAATGGTATTAATGTATATCACAGTTATAAGAACGAAAAAGCAATACAGAAGCTCAGGGATTATTATCTATCACTTCTCAGGGCAAACGGGCATGAGTATGAGGCGAAATATTCCACAAGCCTGATAGTTTTAAATCATGTCTGCTGCCGCTAAATCACGACTACTTTTTTAGCTAAGTCCCTGCATCGGGCTGCAAATTCAGCCGGGTTAACAGACGGAAATGTATCTATTAAACAAATATCGCATTCCTTTACAATCGTGTCAAGTTTCCTGGCATCGCCGTGATATACCATGATTTCTGCCGCGCCTTCTGCTTTTGCCAGTAGAACCGGCTCGTCCCCGATTGTTTTATCGTAGTTCTTTACTTCAAAACCAATTTTTATCCCGAGAATGTCTGAATTAGCCCTGATATTTAAGATAGTATTCCTGAGCGCGGGAAGCCATGCATCATTTAGTATAACCGCTCGCGCGCCTGCAAGAACAGAGAGGAGACCGAGTGTGCCCGGACCGCAGAACGCATCAACAACAACTGTCCCGTCAAGTTCTCCTTGAAGGTATAATTGCTCGATTTTTCTTATTTTCGTATTATTGAACTCGATATGTATTCTGGACTGGTTTTTATAGATGCAAAGTTCGCCGAATGACGAGGAAACAACATCGCAGCGCATGTCGCAGCCTGCAAGTAATTCGTATGTGTGCGGTCTGCCGTCCGTATCCAGTATCCCGACGCTCTGCGATTGTGAACCTGTTCTTTTAATTACTCCTTTTACCTCTGGCACCTGCGCGATTATTTCTCCTGCCAGTTCCTTTGTCACAGAATCCATGATTAGAACAAGGCTTTTATTGCCAAGCCTCGGAGGGTATGGCACCTGATAGCCAAATGCAATGAGCGGGGTTCCCACTTCATTAAGCGCCGCATCTTGGGGGAAAAGCCCGTTTTTTTTCAGCAGGGTAAGGACGTGCCCGATGACGAAATCCAGATGTCTCTTGCCGCATTTTCCGCACCTGCCGGATGCGCTATCTATTATTTCATTAAACTGAGCGCCCTTATTGAATAAAGGGTCAGGGGGGCATGAACTGCACGCCATATACATCCCCAGTATCTCATCCAGTACCTTTTCGGCAGGAAGTATGCAGTCACCGCCGCATGTGGGACATTTCATAGGGGTATATTTTTTGAGTGATGTTAAATAGGTATCGTGGTTTCAAGTACGGGGTTATGGTAGATTGTAGTGTGCGACAAGAAGTTGCATCATAAATTGCCATAGTGCTACTCCTTCCACTCGGAGTAACCTTATTATGGCATGCGTCCCCAGCAATGAGGAGGTGTGAAGCCCGTAAGACAATGTGGAAAAACCTGAAAGTCTCACTCAGATAATCTGCTAAGGTAAGAATACCATGAAGAAACAAAGTTGAATCATCGTAAGGGTCGTAACTACTGACAAGCGAAAGGAGACCGATGCGCTTGAACCAAAAGGTATGGAATCAGACTATGGTGGCTACTACAACATCATGGGGAATGGACATATGATTCCCGGTCTAAAGATGGCTTCTAAAGTATTCACAATTATTTATGGTGCAGAACTTGGTAAGCCCTATGCATTCCCATTCGGGTAGGAGTTTCGTAAGAAATGACAATGATGCAGAGGGTAAAGGATTTGGAAAAAAGCGAAAGGCAGCTTGTAATTGGCTGCATAGAGGTGATGCCTCAACCTGAAAGGGTGCTGACTTTCCAATGGTGTTTCGTTGTATGAACAGCGACAAACCCATGAATGTAAGATAATCAATTACGCTGAAAAGCGAGATACTTACAGACACATAAAGTGTTAATGGGCTGTAAACCGGAATTACAAAGACAGTTGTCTAAACGATAATTGTCGCCATATTGAAATGGTGACGGAATGCTTGAGCCGTATGCGGTGAAAGTCGCAAGTACGGTTCTTAGAAGAGGAAGGGCGGGCAACCGCTCTTTCTTATTCGACTACGTTTATACTTTCACTAATTTTGTTGCCTTACGATTGGTTATTAAAAGCATATATATTAATAAAACTCCAGTCATCTACAACTTATAAATAAGTGATTCTATGGTATATGATCATCATTATTTTCGGAAATCGGTTGAAAGAGAGATCCATAGATTTGAAAAAGAAAGTAGATTGTTGATAAAAGATTACATGGATTCTGTCGATGAGCTAATTAAAGAAAAGGATGAGAAAATTAAGGAAAAAGATGATTATATAAAAACATTAAAAGATAGAAAAGTATCACCAATGCAATATCTAATAGAGGCAGTATTCCAAATATTTACGTTCTTTTTTGGTGGATTATGGGTAGCTGCTTATCAGAATAGAGAATTAATAAACGGTACAATCATTTTAGTAACAATAGTTTATATAATAATATTTGGGCTTAGAAACAAATATGCAGGAGTTTATTCATGAATAACACAGATATCTTTAATTTAATACTAAGTGGCATAACTATATCCGGTGGTGTTCTTTTAATTTTTATTTTCATATTTAATAGATCCAATAAAAAGAGATTATTTTTGCTAAAAGGTGAAGAATCAACTAATTTAGGAAAATTTGAAGAAGCAATTAATTTCTACAATGAGGCATTAAAAATAACTCTTAAAGATTCATAGCTATGGTACAAAAAAGGTAATGCATTATCCAGACTTGGCAAATTTGAAGAAGCAATCAAATCTTATGAGAAAGCGATTGAAATC
>JBAQYK010000287.1:0-3382 GCA_049299995.1 Candidatus Methanoperedens sp. | reverse complement strand
ATCTCATTCCCGAACCTGCCGAAGAACTGGTCTGTCCCTTTGCCGAATCCTATTTTTTCAATCGCAGCGACAGCGCCGGCTGGAATGTCGTCCATGATGCAGCCGCACAGGGCGCTTGTAATTTCTTTCTCTTCGGTGCTTTCTGCAATGCGGATAAAATCATCAAGCGGGAAGCCCATTACTATTTCATCATCCCGGTACCCTGAGAACATCCGCGCCCCGTTGCACAATAGGGAGAGGTTTACTTTTTTCTCCATGAAAGGTATGGCTGTACACTCGCCGCACACGGCAAACTCTCCCTTGAATTTCACCTCAACCGGCTGCTTTTCATGCAGCTGCGAAAGAATTGTGGATACGCGCATAATCTTGCGCGGCGTCCCGATAACGACAACAACATCGGGTTTTTTCTCTGTTTTTTCAAGCGGGGAGACGCTCACTAATTTTGTGTTCGCAGGTTTTATACGCGGATAGACTTCCCCGTAGCTCGGTTCCGTAAACCCGAGTGCCAGTTCCGCGCTTGTGCATGTGAGTTCTTCAACGCCAAAAATGAAACTCTCGCCGTAAACCGCGCTTCGCCTCACCATCTCACAAAACCGCATGGGGGAGGTGCTTGTTTTTTTGTCGGCGTCATCGCTTAGTATCCTGATTGCGACAGGCGATGAAGGCAGTTCAAAAAATTTCCTGAATTTAGTAGATAACTCCAAATAATTCATTTTCAATCCTCGACTTTTATTCCGTTTTCTCGTGCAATATCCTTGAAAGCCCTGGCGACGTACTCCACCTGTTCCATTTTCAAGCCATAAGTATTAATCTTGAAATTCTTGCTCATACCGGGATGGAGCCCCACAATCTTTCTCTTTTTCAATTCGTGATACAGGAAATATCCCCTGCGCTTATCCTTTTCAGCTATTTCATGAAGGGGCAGGCTTTCGATATTCATAAGCGGATGCTGCTTTGGTTTAACACCCATCTGGTGGAATCCCTCGATTTTTTCAAGCTCTTTTACGAAATACTGCGCCTTCTTTACCTCTTCATCCCAGTGCTTGACCCTTTCAACCACTGCGGGAAATGATGCCATGAGCGTTGCAACAGGCGCGCCGAATACGGGTGAGCAGCCAAACAGCGCCACTTCCTTTTTCGTGAATCCACGACCGCTCCAGTCGCCGCGGCATGTGGATTTATTAAAAACCTTGCTGCTCCATTCGTATGTGGTGGCTAATATCCCTATTGGCGCAGACGCTGCCCAGCTCTTGTGCCCTGAGCCGCACAGGAAATCAACATGGAGTTTCTTGCCGTCAACGGGCATGATGCCTGATGAATAAGCAGTATTCAAAAGGAACGGGACGCCATATTCCTTGCATATTTTTCCCACTTTTTCAGCATCAGCGACATTGCCATACCTGTAATCAACATGAGTGAGCACTGCCATTGTGGGGAGTTTGCCTGTCTTCTGTTCGACTTCCTCAAATTTCCTGGCATAGCCATCGATATCAATCTCAAACCTTGGATAACCATTGTGCGGCACTTCAACGATATTCAATTTATTCGCCTCTGCTGCAAGATAGGATGTATAATGCGCCAGCGCGTCCAGAACCACAGTATCGCCCGCTTCGCATACCATGTGCATAGCTGCCCACTTCGCATGCCTGCATCCCGCCGTGAACCTTACATCGTCCATATTCAGGAACTCACCCACATCCTGTACGAAATCGTGGACTGGCGGCTTCTCCACAAGGTCAACCCGCGCCTCGAAGCAGTAATCGCATACCGAATAGCCATCCCCGAATTCAAGCAGGGCTTTTCGCGCTTCTGCTGTCAGCACGCCTCCCCGCTGTATGGGGTGGACGTTGACGTATGTGTCTGAGATGCCGCGGGTGAGGTTTTTGTATTTGTTAAGTTCCATGCTTAATAATCATGCTCAAAGAGTTTATTAATGGACTTATAATTAACGGAAAAGGCAAAGACAATGTAATTCTGAAGAAATTTTGGAATGTCTCTTAGAGCTAATGCGCTTTGAAAGGTTGAAACTTTTAATCATATATAATTATCAAAAAAGATAACTTTGAATAAACAAAAATTCCGCTCCCGATTTTGAAAAACGGCGCAGGAGATTATTTGAGGCGATTCAGAGGGTGAAGACTTTGTAACATTACTGAATACGGATTAACTCCATAAATTTATTATGTCTTTTTCTGTTAGATTTAGATGCTCTTTATATTTTTTAAAAAACTTCGTTAATACCCTTTTTACATCATATCCTGCAAAATTATACCTATTATCTATTGCGGCATTAAATATTTTAGAGACTTGTTCGGGTGTATAATCAGGAAAATCCGCCAATAATTTAGCTCTTGCATTAGCCTGATATAAATTCTCACTTCCAATAAAATTATTGATGACAAAGCTTTTCATATTTTCCCCAAATTTATTTATTATTACTTTAGCAATTTTTTCAGCATAATATTTAAAGACCTTTTTAACATACTCAGGGTCTTCATTTATAATATCAGATAATTTTATTTGTAAACTCTGAATTCTTCCAATAAAACCATAAGGTGGGGACTCCAATTGGAGAGGAATTATAAACTTATCATTAATTACTGCCATGCCAGTTTCTTGGTCTGTCCATTCAGAACCTTTGAAACTTTCTGTTATTAATGGAATGAATATGTCGCACATTTTTAGATTTTTTATGATTTCGTCTTGCCATTCGACGCTTGGTTCAATATCATCATGTGCTAAAAAAACTTCAAACCCCATGAACTCAAGCTGTTCTTTAAGCCTCCCAACTATCTTTTTATCATCGGTTGAGTAACTAAAAAATATTCGTAACGAATCCATAGAATTTACCTTTTATATAATCTGTTTCTGTCATGCTTCAACCCATGAATTAATTGATGAGCGGATATAAAGAGCCATCGGAAGATATATAAAAAAGTGAAGTTAATACTTGCTGGGTCTAAATGGAAAGATTAACTAAAAGGCAGAGAACGATACTTACTTATTTGGATAAAATATATCCCTTCAGTGAACGGAGGATACACCTAATTATAAAATTTAAAGAAAGAGAACTTGGGGATATGGAGGATAATATTTCTGCCATAGCAGATATAACACTCTTAGAGAAGATGCAATTAGTCGAAAAAAAACATTGGAGAGATGGTGAAGCACGTTTAACAATAACTCCAAAAGGGAAAGAAAAACTCCGAGAGAATTTTAAAACAAGGTTAGTAGATGCAATTTATGATAACCCTTTGAAGGCAATATCAATTGCCGTAGCACTTATCTTAGGACTAATCGCTCTATGGAAATGAAGCCTCTTTTACTATTACTTTCACCTCGCTGGCAAAATGGTTAATTAATGTTGAATTATAAATATATG
>JBAQYK010000286.1:0-3027 GCA_049299995.1 Candidatus Methanoperedens sp. | reverse complement strand
GGAATACAGGAGAATAGCGAGAATATAGGCGAGGCTGGCACGGGCAAGGAGGTTGCTGTGGCTATCGATGGGCCCACAGTCGGGCGGCAGATAAAAGAAGGGGATACGCTTTACATAGATGTGCCTGAAAAACATGCGAAAATCGCTGAACAGGAGCTTTTTGAGGCTATGAAAATCGAGGATAAGGAAACTCTTATGGCGTATATGGAAATAAAGCGAAGAGGACATCCTTTCTGGGGGAAGTGAAAGTTTCCAATGGTTTTGGATAGGCTTTGGTAACCACCGAAATGTGAAACCAAAAATATATCTTTAATAACATGCATATACTTCCATAGAAAACGTAATAAAAAATGGGAATTGGAGGTATGAATTATGGGAAGATATATTATAGTATCTACATTAACAGATGACGGTGCCAAGACTCTCAAGAAGAATCCCGGCAGGGTGAAAGAAGTTAACGCAGAACTCAAGGATATGGGTATAACTGTGGTGGATCAGTACGCAATCCTGGGAAATTTTGATTTCCTGACCATTGTGGAAGCGAAGGATGAAACCGCTATAATTAAAGCAGTCGTTGAAATTGCATCCCGCGGCAGTATCAAAACAGCGACCTACAAAGCGATACCTATCAACGAGTTCGTAAAATCGCTTAAGTAAAAAGCGGATGCGGAGTTTAACGCTCTCCTGGTGGATTCTATACATGTTCAATCATCCTGAGATGACCGGATTCACCAGAAATATTGTCTGCAAAAATAACAAGAGATAAAACTTAACGTGAATTACATGACATGTCATAAACGGGGGAGCATACCTGCGTAGGGTGGATTTGAAAAAAGAAGAAATTCTTAGATGAACTATTTTCCTTGAATTTGAAATTGAACATAAAGATTTTACGTAATAAAACTTAATAAAGATATCCGGTATAAATCATACAGAGTTACAGTAATTCCTACAACACACAACAATTTTATCATTTGAACACCATCATTTTGAATGAAGGTTCCTATCAAATACATAGAGAGGTTCATAAAATTGTCCCAAAATATCGAACAATCCAGTCCCAAGCCGCGAATCGAATCTCTCTCTGACTTGATATTCGGGCTTGCACTTTCAATTGGTGCGCTTTCCCTGATCAGTAAACCGCCTGGCAGCCCGGCCGAAATTAGAAGCGATATAGTTGGATTTACGATAAGCTTCGTTATCCTGATTTCAGTCTGGCTGCGATACACAAGCATCATGTCCGTGCTTCCTTTGGAAACATCGGCAACTATATTTTTAAACGTTGTCCTGCTGTTCCTTGTTTCCATTGAACCTTATTTCTTCGATCTCATAAACATTGGACCTTATCACCCAATCCCAACTTGCAAATCTTGAATATGCTTCAGTCCTTTTTGCGCTTGACATTGCCGGCCTGATGGCGATCATGGCTTTTTTCACACATATTCTCACGGTAGAAGAAAAAAAGTTGGTCAGCCCGGAGTTGATACAAAAATACAGGCTGGTCAGAAATTCTTTCTTTTTCGCAGCCGGACTTTTCTTACTTTCAGCGTTGCCACAGTTTTGGGCATGGAAAATTCAAGGTACGCCATTCAGGTTCTATTTTTGGTTAGTCCCAATTGGCATATTTTGGATACGAAGATTTCTCGAAAAAGAAACAAACGAATAGACCAATAAATATGACGGACGAAAAAAAGAAAAACAATATCATAAAACTATTTAAAATGATTCATGATGCTTTGTTTTCTCCATCTCCAGATGAAGAAGTATATAAGCCATCTGCGATCTTGCCTGGAATGATTTTTTATTATCTCGTTACAATCATCGTAGTGATTCTGGTGATATATCTTGTTTTGAGCTATATTGGATTTGATTGGAGTTCATTGGGATTTTAATAAATTTGTTAAAATGGAAGCCACCCAGCTCCATCACATTTTGGATGGTGTTTGCAGACCCAGTTGCCACTTAAAAAAGCTTTCACAGGCTAATACCATAATGTATTTCAGGCCTGCGTATATATCCTGAGTGTGTACCGTATCAATACCCAGGACTTTAACATTGACCATACCCTGTCATGCGGTCAGGTCTTCAGGTGGGAAAAAAATGATTGCTGGACAGGCGTTGTAAACGGCGCTATTGTCAGGGCAAGACAGGAAGGCAATGAGTTTATAATCGACTCATCCCTTGATAAAAAATTTATCCGGGATTATTTCAGGCTTGACGATGACATGGAGAAGATATATAAATCTATCAACAGGGATGAAAAGATAGCTGTGTTGCTGTGGAAATACAATGGTCTGCGCCTCATACGCCAGGCCCCGTGGGAATGCCTGGTTTCTTATATCTGCTCAAGCAACAACACCATAAGGAATATCAAAAATTCCATCAGGCGCATGTGCGAATGTTTTGGCAGGAAAATCGAGGATGGCTATTTTTCTTTTCCAACACCAGAGGCGCTCGCAGAGGTCAACCTTTGTGATATGGAACAGTGCAGGCTCGGGTTTCGCGCAAAACGCATTATAAAAGTCGCATCTATGATGACAAACTGCGAATTTGACCTTTATGGAATAAAAGACCTGTCTTACAGTAAAGGGCGCGAAGAACTTATGAAAATAGATGGCGTGGGAAACAAGATTGCAGATTGTGTGCTGCTTTTTGCCTTCGGGAAGCTTGAATCCTTTCCTGTGGATACCCATATCGAACAAATCATGGAAAGGTTTTACGAGGACAAATTCAAAGGTTCAAAGAGGAAAAAGAGGGAGGAGATAGCCGGGTTTGCGCGAAGGTATTTCGGGAAATATTGCGGGTATGCACAGGAGTATTTGTATATGGAGGATCTGGGATAACCACAACCGGATTCAGAAAGAATAAAATACTGTGAGGATGTCTAAGGCTGTGCACCTTTGATGAATCCGTCAAAAAAGAACGGATATCATTGGGTTCATCAAACCAAGGGGTCGTAGGGTAGCCTGGTCCATCCTTCATGCTTGGGGTGCATGAGACCTGAGTTCAAATCTCAGCGACCCCATA
>JBAQYK010000285.1:0-2221 GCA_049299995.1 Candidatus Methanoperedens sp. | reverse complement strand
AGGTTGGCCAGGCCGGTGGTCGGTCCCTGGAAGTAGCCATGGTCAACAGCCAGCATTACGCAGCGCCCTGTTTTTGGTTTGATTATCCTTGAAATCCTGTTTTTCATTCCCCAGTTCATAGTTATATCCTCCTGTATTTTTTATTCGGGTCTTAGCAATAAATAGCCTTTTTCGATGAGCCAGTGATGGAAATCATAAGTGGTATGCAGGCAGTTTTTCATGCATATTTCCCGCAGGTGATTGTAATCTGCTGAGCACTGTGTCTTTTTATTCATCACAACCTGTATGGGACACTCGATATCGTTGCAGTATTCTCTTCTTTTGTACTCTACAAATCCCTCGATTGGCATAATCACATAGCTGAATCTGAGGATTTAAAATTTGCGGAAGGGTTCTAACAGTGTGAGAAAAATTCAGATATTTTTTATTATTTTCTGGTTTGAAAAACCACAGAGAGCACAGAGGACACAGAGAAATGCAACAACGCTCTGTGCTCTCTGTGTACTCGTATATACACTAATTTTGCACATATCATACCCTTTACATGTAGTTAGTAATATGCTCTGACCATATAGCTATTTATAGTTTTAAAATCCTAATTATTCTGTGCCAGAGAAAACCATCAAAGAAACCAGAATACTTGCTGAAGATGAAATCATTGACCTCTCGCTAACACAAGTACCCGTATCTTCCGAAATCCCACACGGCGTAAAATACAGCTTCAATTATCGCGTAAGAACAAAAGAGGGATGGAAGACTTTGATACGCTTTGATAATGCACATACGATAAAAGGACACAACAAAAGAGATCATAAGCACATGTTTGAAAATGATGCGCAGGAGATGGAATTTAACAGCCCGAAAGACTTGATTGACGAATTAATGAGACTGATAGAAGATAATCGGAGGAAAATCGATGAAATTAAAAGACGTTGAAATTATAGTCATGAGCGATGAAGAATACGGGGAGCACCTGAACCAGTTGTTTGAAAGGGTCAGCCGCGGCGAGATACATGAGCCAGAGCCCCATCAGATTTTGGCGCGCACGGCAGAGGATATCGGAAAGATATTGACGCGCGAGCGCCTGCGCTTACTTTCGGTTATCAGGGAAAAGAAACCGGAATCCATAAGCGAACTTGCAAGGATGCTGAAACGCAAGGAATCAAATGTGCACAATGACCTGACTTTTTTGGAAGGTATCGGTCTCCTTGAGCTGAAAGAAAGTAAGAATCGGAAAGCGCCTGTTGTTGATTACGATGCGCTGCATATTACGGTGCCGCTGACAGCGTAATTCACAGACTGTTGTGAATCGGCGGGGCATCCCGGCGCGGGTGCATGAGGCTTTAGAATCTGGATATATGGATTAAAGTTCTTCCCATTCTTCCAGAGCCATTATTCTTCCGATGAGTTTCTGCAATTCTTTGATCATCATTTTAAGCTGCGGGACTGAATATTCATCATTGCTAGGAATTGTTAAAACTTTGGCGCCATATCGCATGTAGAAATGTCGTCCGCCAGGTTCAGGCGGATTGAAACCCAATTTTACCAGTTTTTTGATAAAAACCCTGCGTTTACATGGATTCCATTTAGGCATGAGCCGCAGCCTCATTGCCTTGCGGGATACCTGCATTGATATCCAGACGATCTATCACGGGCAACGTATCGCCGTGCCGTATTTTGACTATGAGCCAGCCTTCAAGGACTGATTCAAGTTCTTTCTGGCACTCAAAAAGCGTCTTCCCAAAAGCTATAACACCCGGACATTGCGGTATCATGCCGGAAAAGCTGCCATCTTCAAGCTTATCGTATTGCGCTTTGCTTAACGCTTTGTTAATATAATCTATAAGCATCAGGATCACCAATTTTGCATTCTGTATTATAACTTATTATCTTGATATACTTTTTTATGCATAGCGGTATCTTATTAACATCTCAGGGTTGAAGATGATGAAAAATTGCGAGCGTCTGCGTTATCAGGGAAAAGAAGCCGGAATCCATAAGCGAACTGGCAAGGATGCTGAAACGCAAGGAATCAAATGTGCACAATGACCTGACTTTTTTGGAAGGTATGGGTCTCCTTGAGCTGAAAGAGAGTAAGAATCATGTCAGGAAAGCGCCTGTTGTTGATTATGATGCGCTGCATATTACGGTTCCGCTGACGGCGTAGGGCACAGACTCTTGTGATTCGGCGGGGAACGGCGCGGGTGCGCGAGGGTTTTGC
>JBAQYK010000284.1:0-2080 GCA_049299995.1 Candidatus Methanoperedens sp. | reverse complement strand
GGAAGATATTGAAGAGGCGGCTTCGCTTTTGGGCATTGATTTTATCCTGAATGTGGTATTGAATGACAGGAAACAGGTTGCTTTTGCAGCCGCAGGCAATTACATCGATGCGCACCGAAAAGGCGTTGCCTTTCTTGATGAAGCGCTTAAGGTAAAAGTGGAGCCTGCTGATATCCTGATTGTTTCTCCTGGCGGCTTTCCGAAGGATATAGATATATACCAATCCCACAAGGCGCTTGAACATGCCAAAAGCGCGGTCAAGGAAGGCGGTTCGATAATCCTTGTCGCTGAATGTAAGGAGGGATACGGGAACAGGGTGTTCGAGGAGTGGCTGGAATATGACCGTGATGAAGTGATAGAACGTTTCAAGTCAGGTTTCGTGATGGGCGGGCACAAGGCTGCGCTTATTGCGGCGCTTTCAAAGAGGATAGACCTGTACCTTGTGTCTTCGCTGCCCGATGAGATGGTGAGGAAAGCGTATTTTATTCCTGCGACTTTAGAAGAAGCGCTGGAGGCGGCGCTTGCCAGGCATGGGGAGAAGGCGAGGATTGTTGTGATGCCGTATGGAGGCTCAACGCTGGCTGTTTGAGTATGAACAAAGACGTATATTATATTCAAGCAGGATGCAAAACAGCCTTTACCCTTTCAAGAAGCCCGGATAATAGCCCCTTCTTCTTCCCGGCGGGTATATCATCAACGTATCTAAAAGATTTAATCTTAGTTTCATGATTGTTCCATTCTTTAGTGTCGATGGGAGTTTCCTCTATTTCTTTTATTGCTGCTCCCCTATCTTCTTGAGTGTATTTTTTCATTATAATCTCTCTTCAATACTTGCTTTCTGTTTAATTGAAATGTGTCTCTTCTTAACGTATTGGATAATTGAATGTAAAATAACTACGGATAAAGGAATGATTATCGTTGATTCAAATAATGTTACGGTTAAAGGCCTAACAGAAGGAATTAACTGATTCAAACCCTCCTGAAAAATCCATATCCCAAAACAATAAGTAATATACTCAGATATTTCATTTTTCTTAAATACAAATAACAAAGTTAAAACTAAAACTGACACCAACGATATTATCCACAAAAACTTTGTTAGTGGCGATCTTTCCCAACTGACCACAGTTCTCACCAGGGAGTTCAATATGCCTCATGGGATTACGTTAATAGACTCAAAGAATACGGTATCAATATCAGCATGAGCAGAAGGGGAAATCCATATGACAATGCATTCGCTGAGAGTTTTATTAAGACTCTGAAATACGAGGAAGTATATCTCTGGGAATATGAAACATTTGACGAAGCCCACAAGAATATCAAGAAATTTCTGGAAGTGGTGTATAATAAAAAACGGGTTCATTCATCTATCGGGTATGTCACTCATGAAGAGTTTGAAAAATCAGAGGAAGTTTTAAATGGGAGAGTTTCTTAACTGGTTGTACACAAAATGGGGTTCAGTCCAGTCTCCAGTCATATCCTGTTTTATCTGATATGTCAGTGATGCTAAAACCCTGTGCATGTAGTTCTCTTAACATAATGTATTCCTCAATTTCAAGCATAGTCTCCAATCATGGGATTTATGCCCAAGATTGTCACGTCGGGATTTTTATCCCGCTGAAAATCAGGAAAATTAGACCGCTATTGACAACATCCTGGTATTCGTACTCTAAGGTACATTCATTTATTCGCAGAATGTTAACCAGACTCTGTGACGAGATCAAGACCCAGGCACAGATTGGTCTACTCTGCTTATACCAGATATATTATTAAAACATGGCAACGAATATTAGTTTTTTCATGTTCATTTATGAACTGCAGTTCATAGCTGACTCTGTGGTTGATTATCCTTGCCTTAGCGCAGGACTGCCGCCCAGCCTCCCGCACCAAGGACGCCGTCCGCTCGCATGTGGATATGCGGGCTTGTTCCGCACCTGAGGGCGGCGTAGATAATTTGTTCTTACTTTTTCATCATCTTCTTAAATTCATCCACAGATATTCCTGCATCAACCAATATGCTTTTAACAATTTTTGGGTGCAGGATTTTTCCACTATGGTAAGCAATAGTTACTCTTTTTCC
>JBAQYK010000283.1:0-2709 GCA_049299995.1 Candidatus Methanoperedens sp. | reverse complement strand
CTTTCCCGCTCCTTTGAGGAAAAAATTAGGTAATAGAAAAAAGCAAGAAGCTTTTACCAGGGTTTGCGATTATGACTTGAAGAGGTTGTGTTATCTCAAGTATCTTGAAAATATAGATATCCGGGTGGGGGGTTAAGACAATTTTGTCCCAAAGCCGATAAAAACCAAAAGCTTAAATATTAATATGTTATGGGGAGTAAAAACGTATAGATTCAAAACGAAAAAAAGAAAAAACGTAGGAGCCAAAAACGGAAGGTTTGAGTACAATGCGATTTAAGAGTGTATTTATTTTATTATTGATACTGGCAGGATTTGTCTTGGTTTTAATCCCGCAAGTGAATGCTTCTGAAAATTCATGCGTCGACTGCCACAAGACATTGACTCCTTTTATCGAAGAACAAAAGCGGTTCAACCAGATCAGGATACAGCATCTTGAAAGAAGTGTGGGCTGTTCTCTTGAATGCCATGAAGAGAGAGTCAGGTCGCTTGCAACCGCAAATTACCAGCAGTGGTCCGAATCAGTCCATGCATTGAAAGGAGTTACCTGCGAGGCGTGCCATGGGGGAGACCCAAAACAGGCTGCCAAAGAAAAGGCGCATATAAACTTTAAGAATAATACAGACCCTGAAAGCCCTGTCTACTATACAAATGTTCCAAAGACCTGCGGCAAATGCCATTCCAAAGAACTGGCTAATTTTGAAAACAGCAAACATTTCCAGAAACTCGAATCCTTGAAACTTGCGCCTACGTGCACTACCTGCCACGCGCCCCATACGTTTACAGTCATGAACCCGGAGGATTTCAGGCAATCCTGCGGAAACTGTCATTCGGTCTATAAAAAAGTAGCGCCGTACGACATCCCGCTCAAGGCGGAGGATATGCTCAGGAAAGTAAATAAATTGAAATTCAATATCGAAATGGCACAGCAGGATATTTTCTGGGCTAAAAAGAATGGGACAGATGTGAGCCAGGCTGAAGTATACACAGATAATGCGATAAAAGCGCTTGGCAACCTTGCGCCTATGTGGCACGAATTCAATCTCACGCATTTTGAAGATGAACTGGAATCAGCCAACAAAGAAGTAAACAAGGCGGATGAACTTGTAAGACCAAAAGCCACACCGGTTAAAACTGCTGTCCCCAAATCTCCCGGATTTATAGGTCTTTCTGGAATAATGTCACTGCTGGCTGTAATGTATTTGATAAGAAAAAAATAGAGGCACTAACGAAATGAAAAAACGATTTATGAACAGGAGAGACCCTCTATTATTATATTGGTGAGTAAATAATGCAGCCACACCTGAAGAGAGCATTTACTTTATTGGCACTTGTGATAATTGCTTTTATTTTTGTAAGAGCATTAGTTGTCCCGCAATCTTTTGGACAATATGGATGGTACAGGGGCGACTCTATAGGGGACATTAGAAACCTGCCTGTTGAATATGCAGGGTCAATAAGCTGCGGAGAGGAAAACTGCCACAAAATCATTTATTCAGTATGGGCAAAAGACAGGCATAAAACCGTAAATTGTGAAACCTGTCATTCCGCATCCGAAAAGCACGTCAGCAACGTAAGAATAATGCCGCCACCTGCAAATGATTCAAGAGACTATTGCGGTTTGTGTCATTTTAAACGGGTTGCACGACCAACAACTTTCCCGCAGATTGACCCTGAAACACACGGTGAAAACCTGAAATGCACGTATTGTCATAACCCGCACAAGCCGTGGTTCATATAATGGAGAGAGAACATGGATATATCAAGACGGGAATTCACTAAATTCGGATGCAGGGTCATTATCGGGGCAGGCGCTGGCGCCGCAATTATCGAGTCCATTGTCACAAACGGCAGCGCGGCAGAGGAACCTCCAAAAGGTGAATACGATTGGAATGAACATTACTGGGGCTATGTCGTTGATACCCGCAAATGCATCGGATGCGGGAGATGCGCAAATGCCTGCAAGCTTGAAAACGATGTTCCTTTTGATGAACCGGTTTACAGGACATGGGTTGAAAGATACAGGATTCTTAAAGATCATGAAGTGAAAATAGATTCTCCCAATGGGAGCATAGACGGGTTTGCCGATGACATCCCGGCTGAGGATATCAAAAAAGCTTTTTATGTCCCTAAAATATGCAATCATTGTGACAATCCTCCCTGTGTCCAGGTTTGTCCTGTAGGGGCAACCTATGAGACAAAAGACGGGGTTGTCCTTGTGGATTATGATTACTGCATTGGATGCAGGTATTGTATCCAGGGCTGCCCTTACGGCGCGAGGTATTTTAACATAGAAAAGGGCACCGCCGACAAATGCACATGGTGCTATCACAGGATTACAAAAGGTCTTTTGCCTGCATGCGTACAGGCATGTCCGGTCGGGGCACGGAAATTCGGCGACCTGAAAGACCCTGACAGCGCGG
The DNA here is from genome assembly GCA_049299995.1 of Candidatus Methanoperedens sp. Taxonomy (GTDB): domain Archaea; phylum Halobacteriota; class Methanosarcinia; order Methanosarcinales; family Methanoperedenaceae; genus Methanoperedens. Next base: position 289 of record JBAQYK010000283.1, on the reverse strand, counting down.
TCAATAAAATCCTGGATGAAGAGAGAATCAATGTCCTGAAACCCGACCTTGGAACGAAACCCAAGGTGTATTATGTCGGATTGGACAGGGAAGTGCGATGATGGAGAATTTAATCTGGGGATATGTATATCCCAATGAAGCTGAAATCCAATGGAGCATACTGATTGTCTTATATCCGTATATCACCGGTCTTGTAGCCGGGGCATTCATAGCATCATCCCTGTATCATGTTTTTGGCAAGAAAGAAATTAAACCGGTGGCAAGGTTTGCGCTTCTTACCGCTTTATCC
>JBAQYK010000282.1:0-1986 GCA_049299995.1 Candidatus Methanoperedens sp. | reverse complement strand
GTGTTGAGGTTAGTAGCTTAAAGGATGTATACCCAATAGGACAATCGGGTTCAACATATTTCGTTATGCCGGTTTTGGATGGATATTTATTCAAGTTATTTGGGGAAGGAAGATTAATTATACAGATTCTCCGCACCACGCTCTTCGCTTTAACTGCCGTAGTAGCATATTATATCGGCAAGGAGTTATGGGATAAAAGAGTGGGGCTTATTGCCGGAATACTGCTCTTATCATTTCCATATTTTCTTTCAATGAGCCATTTAATGCTCATAGATGTGCCCCTTGCATTTTTTGTAACACTCTCGGTTTTTGCTCTCATTAAGGCTCGGGACAGCAGGAAATGGTTTTTTATCCTTATACCTGTGCTCCTGTTAACTTTATTTACGAAAAAGACAGGAGTAGTATATCTTGGATTTTTGGTGCCAGTAGTGCTTCTGGCGTTATTTATTAAATATAAATGGAAGATTCTTAAAATAGCGGCTCCGGTTTTGGCAATAATAGGTTTTATCGCCGCGATAGAATTTTCAGGTTTTTTAAAATGGACTGTGGATTCACTGCTCCATGGCCAGTCAGTAGCCTATATGTCTCACGGGATGTATTGGATTAATCCCCAGTATTATTTGAAATCCCTGCCCATTGTTGCTGGTCCGATTGTGACTCTACTGGCTTTTAGTTCTATTATACTCCTTCTCAGGAGGAGAGACCATCGCTTATTGATTCCTGTGGCATGGATGATTATCCCTATCTTTATAATGGTCAATCCGGCTTTCAGGCATTTAATTCCTGCATATCCTGCGTACGCGCTCGCTGCTGCTGTTGTGCTTGTTGAACTGGAGAAGGGACTCAACATAGGTAAAAGACATTTTAAGCTGGAAGGGCAAAGCCGGAGGTTCTTTATTGCTTCTGCCGTGCTCCTTTCAATCTCAATGGCATTGTTTGTATTTCCCCAGATAGAGGCTACCCACATGCAGGTAAATGTCAAGGAGGCGGCAGAGTACACGAACGAGTTGGAAGTCAGGAATATCTCTATCGTCACTATTGGCGATGCAAGTTTTAACTGGTATGGCCTGGAGGGAGATTTCAGGAATATGTACGATTATTATTCTACTGCTAACGTTAACCATTTCCCGGTGCAGCAGTTCCAGGATACAAATCCAGATGCAATTGTAGTTATTAGCACGATAATTAATCCTTTTATCCCCTTGCCATTGAACGATACATTACGTAACTACTATCTTTCCAAAATATTCAGCAAGGGTGATTACGAATACTTTGCCCCCGCAATATTCTCAGTTTATTTACCGCAAATCGAATACCATTCAAGGTATCCCGAATTCGTTCAGAAGATAGGCAAGGGAATGAAAGCAGAAGTATTCGAGGTGGCAAATCCAAATGCAGGGCTTTTGAACTTCGTTACCTGGACACCTTCGGACAGGAAAATACTGGAGAAAAACATAAGCGTAACCTGGACGATCGAGGCAGGAGAAGAGCCCCTGGAAGTTGGCTTTTATTATCGTAAGCAAGATGGCTTCATTGCTGATAAAGAAGGTAAGGAGAAAATTGCAAAAGGCAGCAGAGTTAATATAACAAGGTTTGTCGAGCCATCCCAGACAATGGGTACGTTTATAAGGGCTGTACCCTTCGAAGCCGACGGTAAGGAGATTAGGATAATAAATGTTACCTTCAGTTCAGAGTTTTACAATACTTCGGTTTCAAGAGGCATGAAAGGATTTAGTTTTTAGGAGAGTATGAACCACGTCAAACAGCCTGATAAAATAAAAATAATGTTTATCAATCCAGATTATATAAACGGATTCAACTCATATAAAAAAAACTCAATACTTAATCACGGTCTTCTACAGATCGCTACATGTTCACAAAAAGCCGGGTTTGACGTTACTTTTGTAGACACCAGAATGTTGAAGAACTGGAAAGATTTAGAAAGCACAATCATCAGAGCACATCCAGACGTAGTAGCAACAGGTG